>NZ_QLNF01000026.1:192414-206243 GCF_003261015.1 Agrobacterium sp. MS2
TCAGCAGCAAGTTTCGCCGCGCAATCGAGTAGATTGCGGCGCACCACCTCAGGCTGCTTCTTGCGTTCATGAGCGTTTGTCATGCCAAAAAACATACCGGATGGTTGGTTTCTTTTCAAGGAAATTGTGAGGGCAGCTGGCGGGTTGAAATTCATACTTAATTAAGCATGAAAGCGATCTCTAAAGTTTTAGCGGTTTTGTTGCCGGAAAGTGTCAGTAAAACTTTGCCCAGCGCGGCGATCGAACAAAAGGGGTGAACTATGTCGGGAATGATCAAACGGGGAATGGCGGGTGCCTGGATTTTTGCACTCGCCTTCTTTTGCGCGATCCTCTCGCTCCATGCGTCGCCGGCGCAGGCGGGCTATGCCCATTTCATCATGGACGCCAATACCGGCAAGGTTCTGGCCGCCCGCAATGCCGATGTGCTGAACCACCCCGCCTCGCTCACTAAGATGATGACGCTTTACCTGACCTTTGAGGCGCTGCATGCCGGCAAACTTCGCTGGGACCAGAAGATAACCATGTCCAAGAATGGGGCATCGGTCATTCCCTCGAAGCTCTATGTGCGTCAGGGCCAGACCTTCACCGTGCGCGAAGCCGTCTACGGCATGATCGTCAAATCCGCCAATGACATGGCCGAAGGTATGGGCGATCACCTCGGCGGCTCCGAGGCACGGTTCGCCGAAATGATGACCCGCAAGGCCCGCCAGCTCGGCATGACCAAAACGGTCTTCCGCAACGCGTCCGGCCTGCCCAACAAGTCTCAGGTGACGACGGCACGCGACATGGCGAAGCTCGGTCTTGCCTTGCAACGGGATTTTCCCAAAGAATACAGCCTCTTCGCCACGCAATCCTTCAATTTTCGTGGAAAGCGCATCCGTGGCCACAACAATCTGATGTACCGTTATCAGGGGATGGACGGCATCAAGACCGGCTATACCAACGCCTCCGGCTTCAATCTCGTCAGTGCAGTCAATCACAATGGCCGCCGCGTCGTCGGCGTCGTGCTGGGCGGCAAGACCGCGCGCAGCCGCGATGCCCAGATGGCTGCACTTCTCGACAAGGCCGTGCCGCAGGCATCGAGAGGCCGCAACACCGAACAGCTCGTCGCCAGTGCCAATGTCAGCCGCACCTTCGATGTTGCCGCCGCCGTGCCGCCGGCTGCCGTGCCGCTGCCGATGTTCGCCGAGCGCCGGGCAGATCCGATTGCAATGCAGATTGCCACCGCAAACGCCGATGTGGCGGACATGATGCAGGTCTCGGCCATCCCGCGGCCTGCTCCCGCCGCGGCTTCCGGCCAGCGCAGCCGGTGGGAAGTGCAGATCGCCGCCACCGACAGCGAAGCCGCCGCCCGCTCGCTGCTCGCCAATGCGCGCTCCAATATCGGCAACTATTCCGGCATCGCCCCCTACACCGAAGCCGTGCAGAGCGGATCGGCGACGCTCTACAGAGCCCGCTTCACCGGCTTCGAAGACCAGTCCTCGGCAGTCTCCGCCTGCAAGGCGCTGAAGGCACGCTCTTATGCATGTGTGGTGATGACCAGTGAGGGGTGATCCCTAGCGCTTCAGCCAGCCGTTTTCCAACGCATCGGCCAGATAAGGAATACCGTTGACCCGAGCCATTTCGGACATGGCCAGGTTGTCGTAACGGATATTGCGGAAATAGACCTGCCAGCCGCGTGCGGTTTCTTCGAGAACCGCATAGGTGGCGAGCGGGTGACCGGCTTCAACGTGGTGATCGAAAGGCGTATCGTCCCTCCACCCAGGACAGCCGACGCTGCCCGGATTGACGATCAGCCGGCCATCTGAAAGCTGCACGGCGCGTGGAATATGGGTATGGCCGCAAAGCATCAGCGGCTGCGTGATACCCTCAGCCATGGCTTCGATTTCGGCCAGAGGCCGCAATTTCAGGACACCTTCAGGCGACAGCGTTTCCAGCCAATATTCCAGATCGTCACGGGGCGAACCATGACAGCAATAAGCGACGTTCTTGAACACCATGCTGAACGGAAGAGTTTGCAACCAGTCCCGGTGCGCAGTGCTCAGCTGCGCATGGGCGGGCCTTTCCCAGCTCCCCATCTCCTCCGGCGCACGCTCGATCAGTTCCCGGTCGTGATTGCCGCGGATGCTGGGAATCCAGTTGCCGACCAGCACGTCGCCGGTAAAACCGGCCTCCAGCGGACCGCTGAAACAATCGCCGAGATTGACAATGTCCTCGATACCGAGCCTGGCGATATCCTCAAGCACCGCCTCCAGCGCGGCGCAGTTTCCGTGAATATCGGCAATGGCGGCAAAGATCATCGGTGTCAGCTTCCTCGATAGGTGGAATAGCTATAAGGCGAGAGCAGCAAGGGCACATGGTAATGACCGCTCTCGTCGGCAATGCCGAAACGGATCGGGATAATATCGAGGAAGGCCGGCTCCGGAAGCACGACACCCTTTCCTCGCAGATAATCGCCGGCATGGAAAACCAGCTCATACTCACCGGCCCTGAAACTGTCGCCAACGAGCAGCGGCCCGCCATCGACACGGCCGTCGCCATTTGTCTGCACCGTCTTCAGCTTGTCACGGCGATCACCGGAGAGCCGGTAGAGATCGATCACCAGCCCCTCGGCAGGCGTGCCGTGCGCGGCGTCGAGAACATGGGTTGTCAGACCGGTCATAGGCTGGGCTCCGCGATTACATAGGGCCTGTCGAAAAAATACTCTTCCAGATTGTTGCCCGGCCCGTCACGGTCGGCAACCAGAAAATCCGAAACCGCCTGCAACGGCATCAGCGGATAGTGCCAGACATTGCGGCGGTAATTCACGCCCTGATCGCCCCGCGCCAGAAACACCCGAGGCCGCCCCGGCCGGCCGCCATCGTCTTCGGCAACGACGACGAGGAAGGGCCGGCCGGAAAGCGGCGAAAAACTCTGGCTGCCGAGCGGATGCCGCTCCATCATCTCGATTTCATGCGGAAAGGCGCGCGGCTGCCCGCGGAAGATATTGAGGATCACACGTGCCCCCTCGCCTGCCGCCTCCGGCGCTGCGAGCGCATGATGCCGCTCCGTCTGGCCGCCATTGATGTACCGCATGGAAGAAGGTGTTGTTTCGATCACGTCGCCGAAGGACGCAAACGCCTCCTTGGTAAGAGGTTGTATGTTGAGAAAATCAGTCAAATGTCATTCACCTTGGGCATGCCAGTTTCGGAGAAGGGAGAGGCGCGCCTGCAAATCCGGAATACTCTGCGTTATCGTTTTCCAGACGACCGAGAGCTCTGCCCGGAAGTAATCATGCACGATCAGATTGCGCATACCCTTCATCTTGATCCAGGGGATTTCCGGGTGCTGCTGTAAAAACGCTGGGTAGTGCCTGTCGAGCTTGGCGACCGCCTCGCCAATCAGGGCAAGACCCATCATCACCGCCATCTGCGTGCGCGTGTCGGAAGAAAAAGCGGCCTCATCCATATCCTGAATGAAATCCTGTATCCTGGAAGCAGCAACATCCATCTCCTTCAGATAGAGCAGAAGCCGATCCGTACTCATACCGCTTTGGCTTCCTTCAGAACGCGCGCCCGAATATCCGAATGCAAGCCGCCCGAGGTGACGACATCGACCTCGACACCAAGCATCGTCTTCAGTTCTTCCAGCAAACCGCCGAGATCAAACAGCGTCGTACCCGGCAGCGCGTCCACCAGAATGTCGAGATCGCTGTCCGGCCTGTCCTCGCCGCGGGCGACGGAGCCGAACACGCGGGGATTTGCCGCATTGAAGCGTTTCGTCGCTTCGCGGATCGCTTCCCTGTTCTTTTCCAGCACCTCGGAAGGTCTCATCGTCATCTCCACACGGCGCGATTCTAGCAGAATGGCCGCAACGCGCCAATCATCCCTGCGGCAGCATTGCGCAAAGACGAAGCCAGGCGATCTTTTCCACCTGCGCCGTGGCGGTCGCGAATTCTTCGGCTGCGCCGTTACCTATGCGTGTCTCGAAGGCCGAGAGTATATCGTGCCTGTTCAGCCCCTTGACCGCGATGATGAAAGGAAAACCGAATTTATCGGTATAGGCGCTGTTCAATTCGGTAAAACGGGCGTGCTCTTCCGGGGTAAGTCTGTCGAGCCCGGCACCAGCCTGTTCGTTGCGGCTCTCTGCCGTCAACTCGCCGGCAATTGCCAGCTTGCCGGCGAGATCGGGATGCGCCCGCAAAACGCCAAGCCTTTCCGCCTCGGAAGCCGCGCGAAACTGCGCGCTAAGCGCGGCATGAACCGCCTTCGTCGTCAGCTCCAGGCCGGCCCCACCAGCGTCATAGGCCCGCTCGGCAATGAATGGCGAATGTTCGAACACGCCGCCAAAACGGGTAACGAAGTCCTCACGCGTCAGCATCAAAGCGCCTCCGGCTTGTGATGCTCATGCCAGTGACGGGCGATCTCGATGCGCTGCGGGATCCACACCTTTTCGTGGCCAAGCACATATTCGATGAAGCGGCGAAGTGCCGCTGCGCGACCGGGACGGCCGACAAGACGACAATGCAGGCCGACACTCATCATCTTCGGCGCACCTTCGATACCTTCCTGATAAAGCACATCGAAAGCGTCCTTCAGATAGGTGAAGAACTGGTCGCCGGAATTGAAGCCCTGCGGCGTGGCAAACCGCATGTCGTTGGTCTCAAGCGTGTAGGGAATGATCAGGAAAGGCTCATCCTTCACACCCTTCACCCAATAGGGCAGATCGTCGGCATAGGAGTCCGACGAATAGAGAAAACCACCCTCCTCCATGACAAGCCGCAGCGTATTGTCCGAGGGCTTGCCCTGATACATGCCATAGGGACGTTCGCCGGTGACCTCCGTGTGCAGACGGACCGCTTCGACGATGTGCTTACGCTCTTCCTCCTCGGAAAAATCCTTGTATTCCAGCCAGCGGTATCCGTGGCTGGCGATTTCCCAACCCGCTTCCTTCATCGCCGCAACCGCTTCCGGGTTGCGGGCCATGGCTGCGGTCACGCCGTAAACGGTGGTGGTGACGCCAAGCCCGGTGAACATGCGCCACAGCCGCCAGAAGCCGGCGCGCGAGCCATATTCATAGATCGATTCCATGTTCAGGTTGCGCTGGCCAGGCCAGGGCTGGGCGCCGACGATTTCCGACAGCAGCGATTCCGACGCCTTGTCATTGTCGAGAATGCAACTCTCGCCGCCCTCTTCGTAATTGATGACGAATTGCACGGCAATGTGCGCACCGCCCGGCCATTTCGGATCGGGAACATTGCGGCCATAGCCCACCAGATTGCGGGAGTAGTTTTCGGAAATCATTCAGCCACCCAGACCATCTCTCCCAATCGGCAACCGATTTCGGAGACACAAACAGAACTTCGAAGATGCCTGATCCAGACGGATGACGCAGCGCACTTCGAATATGCGATGTCGAACGGTAGCATTCGCATACGGAATGTCGAGATCAATTTTGCCGACATTCCGAAGCTTTTTTGTATACGATTATGATGACGCGCGAGTCAGGCAATCTTGCGGGCGGAAACGCGGCCCATGGGATGAAGCGAGTGCACCCGGAAAGGCGCTCCCGGCTCATCCTCGATGAAGAGCGCAAGGCTGGAAAATTGCAGGGACCGGGACAGCAGCGGCTCGAACACCTTGCGCACGGCCCGCTCGATCCTCTGGCTGCTGGCGGGTTCCACACCGCCGGTCAACGACATCTGGAACCGGAACTCGTCCATCACATGCGGGCTGCCCCAGCGGTGCAGATTGGTGAGCTGCGAGGCCGACAGCCGGTCCGGATCGGCACGCTCGATCTCCGCCTCTGTCAGAGGCGCCCGGTAACGGTCGAATTCCTGCACGACGCGGGCCGCGAAAAAATGCAGCACTTCACAGGGCCGTTCGGGGACGAGGCTGAAGACATTGTCATGCCTCGCCACCACAAGTTGCGGCAACGGAAAGGGTTCCTGCCTGCCGGAAAAATACATCAGGTCGCGCAGGAGCGCCGCTTCGGACTGACCCTCGGCAAGGCGGAAAGGAGCCTTGATGGTGCCATGGAAACCATACCGGCGCGGCAGGGCCGTGTGATAGGAAATCTCCTGCATGCCAAGATCGATCATATCGGGCGGCTCAACCGCCTGACCGGAATAGGCATCGCGCCCCAGCCACGCAGCGGCCACCTGCGTCAGGGGGTCATTGGGGGAAGGCGTGAAATGAATGGCGTATCGCATGCGCTGTCACCTCGCCGCAAAAGCGGACAAACCTGCCTCGTTGCAGGCCAGCAAATAAGTGATTTGCGTGACAGATTAACGACGTAAGCGGTCTGGTCAGAACTTTCCGATGCCCGCCATGGCTATGTTCACGTGTTCTTGAAGCTGGAAACTCCGCGGCACGTCCGGTGCCTTTCCGCAGACGGCCTGTAGCGCGGCATCGGCAAGAGAATGGGCAAGACCGAAGCTCACCTTGAAGCCGCCCGTCAATGCCACAAGCTTCGGGTGACCGGCAACCGTTCCCACCATGGGGTCTCTGCCCGCAGCCTTCGGCCGCAGCCCGGCCCAGCGTTCGAGAACCGGCGCCCCGCCAAGGCAGGGGACAATCGCAGCCGCATCCGCAAGCAGTTTTTCCAGCTTCTCATCCGTATCGAATGGGTCGGAAAAACAATCTTCGCTGGTACTGCCGATGGCGACCGTTCCGTCTTCGTGCGGCACGATGTAAAGACCGTTCAGGAACACCACCGGCATGGCCGGATCGACTGCCGCGTCGAGCAGCGCCGCCTGCCCCTTCACCGGCTGCCCGAGCACCAGCCCGGTGTCGAGGCCCAGTGCGTCCCGGATCAGGGGAAAGGATCGATGCCCATTGGCGATCACGGCGTGTCCGAACACGACCTCGTCACCCGAAGACAGCGCCGCCCGGCCTGTCTCCGCGTCAAGCGAAAGGACGCGGCAACCCTTGATCAACCGCACATGCCGCGCCTTGCCGAGAAACGCCGAAAGAAGCGCAATCATTGCACGCGGAGCCACCCGCGCCGCCAGCGTATCGAACACGAAACCCGCTGCGCCAGCCGCGTCATCCACCCAGCCCGCAACCGCTGGGCTGTCACCGACATGCCAATGGAACCGGCGCTCACCCGAGACCCAGTTCTCCTGCGCATCCCTTTCATGCCGCTCGGCGATGGGACGCAGATGCGGCTTCGGCAATGGGATGATCCGGCCAGAGCGGCGATAACCGGCGGAAAGCCCCGTTTCCGCCTCCAGCCCGGCGATCTCTTTTTCCAGCGCCACGAGGGCGGCAAACTGGAACTGCTTCTTGTCCGACCAGCGGTCCGGCATATGAGGCATCAGCGCGCCGAGCAGCCCGCCACTCGCGCCGCCACCGGGATGGTCCGCCTCCACCAGCAACGTCTCGATGCCGAGCCGTTCCGCCTTAACCGCAGCCCATAGACCCATGATACCACCCCCGACGATGAGGAGAGGGAGGGAAGCAGGCAAAGGCGTTCTTGGTGATTGACCCTGTTCGAAAGCGGGATTATCGGCTTTAGCCATGAAAGATTCCAACGACACTATCAGAGAGACTGGCGCACAGGCCGGTTCGGCAACCGGCGAAACCCACACTGCACTCGACTGGCGTGACGGGGATATGCCCTATTCGCTGGCTTTTGACGACCATTTTTATTGCCAGACGGATGGCAGGCTGGAATGTGGCCACGTCTTCCTGTCAGGAAACGGCCTGCCGCAACGCTGGCGGGAACGCGAAGGCGTCTTCCGCATCGGGGAACTGGGCTTCGGCACCGCGCTCAATCTGTGCGAGACATGGCGCCAATGGAAAGAGGTCCGCAACGGCCGCTCCACGTTGCATTTCATCTCCTTCGAACTCTACCCGATGAAGGCGGACGAGATCGGCCGGGCACTTTCCCGCTGGCCGGAGGTGGACGCCGAACGCAGGGCGCTCGCCGCCCTCTGGCCCGCCGAACCGAAGGGGAAGGTAGAGATTGAACTCGATGGTGAAACACGCCTGACGGTGGTCTGCGGCGAGGCGCTCACCGGTATTTCCAACAGTCACGAAACCTTCGATGCCTGGTTCCTGGATGGTTTCGCACCTGCGCGCAACCCGGACATGTGGTCGCTCGAGATCATGCAGGCACTGTTCGCCAGGACGGCGCCGGCAGGCACCTTCGCCACCTATGCCGCCGCAGGCTTCGTCCGCCGCAATCTCATCGCCGCCGGTTTTGATGTGGAACGACGCAAGGGTTTCGCAGGAAAACGGGAAATGCTCTGCGGCACCAGGCCCCCGGTTTGACCAAAACGACATCAGCGACCGGTTGCGTCATCAGATACCCGGCGCGGAATATCTTCACCCAGCCACTGGGCGATCTTGTCCTCGAGAATTTCGGGGCTGATGGGCTTCGACAGATAATCGTCCATGCCGGCCTGCAGGCATAGATCGCGGTCAGCATCCTGCGTATGGGCCGTCACGCCAATGATCGGCACATGCCGGCCTTCGGCGGCCGCAAGTTCGGCCGTCCGGATCGCCTGCGTTGCCTGATGCCCGTTCATGACAGGCATGGAGACATCCATGAGGATGATCGCGGGATTATATTCCTCCCACGCCTGAACGGCCTTTTTCCCATTGCCGACGATCAGGAACCGCAGACCCGTCTGCTGCAAAATCTGCGTGAAAACAATCTGGTTGACGTCATTGTCCTCGGCCACCAGCACATCGATTAGGCTGGGCCGCAGTCGGACGGAAACTGTCGGCACCTCTGCCCGCCGCTTCTTTTCTGAAGCAGGACCTTCCGGCCGGGACGAACCGCCGTCCGAGACACCTGCGAAAGCTTCCGGCCGCGCGCGTTTTAGCCGCACGTCGCGCACCACGTCGAACAGGGTGGAACGCAACAGCCGCGCCCGCGCGGGCTTCATCAGATGGGCCTGCACGTTGAGATCGGTAAAGAGCGTCTCGTCACCCACGACATCCATGGACGTGAGGAAAATGATGGCGATGTCATCGAAACGGCGATCCGCCCTGATCCGCTCCACCACGTCCAGGCCGTTCATGACAGGCATGTGATAATCGAGAATGATGGCGTCGATCGAAAGACCCACCGCTGCGGCTTCCTGCAGCACGGCGATGCCCGTGGGCCCACCCTCGACGGCATGGCCGTCTATGCCCCAGCTTTGCAGCTGCTCCGTCAGGATGCGCCGGTTGACATCGTTGTCATCGATGACGAGCACCCGGATATTTTCGATCGCCACCGAAAGAGGTGGGACATCCCTCCGCCTTTCGGTCATCTGAAACGGGATGTTGACCTCGAAACTCGACCCCTTGCCCACTTCGCTGACGACATCGATCTTGCCGTTGAACAGTCCGACAAGGCCGACGGTGATCGCCAGGCCGAGCCCGGTTCCTTCGTGACGGCGCGTGGCGGAACTATCGACCTGGCTGAACTTGTCGAAGATCGTCTCCAGCTTGTCGGAGGGAATACCGATCCCGCTGTCTTCGACACGCAGCGACAGGATGGCCTCCGAAGCTTCCGCTGACTGCGCAGAAAGCTCCACCAGCACATGGCCGGTTTCGGTGAACTTGACGGCATTCCCGACGAGGTTTGTAACAATCTGGCGGAAGCGTCCGGCGTCACCGATGACCTTGCCGAAAACCGACGGGTCGATCCGCACCACCAGCTCTATGTTCTTCTCCAGCGCCGCCGAGGACAGGAGCGAAACCACGTCCTCCACGGCTTCCGCCGGATCGAAAGATACGCTGCGCAGTTTCATCTGCCCGGCTTCGATCTTGGAGAAATCGAGGATGTCGTTGATAATCGTCAGAAGCGCATTGCCTGACTTGACGATGATGTCGGTGAAAGTCTTCTGGCGCGTATCGAGGTTGGATTTGGCCAGAAGCTCCGCCATGCCAAGCACGCCGTTCATCGGCGTGCGGATTTCATGGCTCATATTGGCCAGAAATTCCGATTTGGCGCGGTCCGCCGCTTCCGCCCGCGAAAGCAGACGTTGCAATTCGCCTTCGCGCATCTTCATCTCGGTCACGTCGGTGACGATCACGAGCCAGTAATTGCCGGAACTGTTGGTGGCTTCCAGGTTGAGCCAGCTCTTGCCGGCGACATGGATTAGCCAGGAGAACGGTCGGTTGGCGGCAATGTTGTCTTTCCAGGCATTGAGCATCGCGGCCGCTTCCTCGGCCGTGCCGAAATCTCCGCGCGCGGCACAATGGGCGAAGAAGCCGGACCAGTCGCGATCCTTTTCCAGCAGCTCGGGAGGCACGTCGAACATCCGCGCCATCGCCTCGTTGGACATGATGATCGTGCCCTGCTCCACCAGCACCAGGCCCTGCGCCATGGCGCGCGTCGCGCCCTGCATATATTCGCCGACGCGCTCCAGCTCGGCCTTCGCCTTGCTGATTTCGGCGTCGCGCATTCGCACATCCGTCACATCGGCATAGGTGCTGAGGATTTTCCCGCCTTCGAGGCGCGTTTTGGAGATGACGGTCACCTTGCCGCTTTTGCTGCGCACCTCGCGGGGGGCAAAGGCCCCATCCTTCAGGAGCCGCTGCGCCCGCTCGCTATAGACCTCGTCGAAAGGCCGGTCGCCATAATCATAAAGGCCGCTATCGAAATTCATCCTCATGAATTCGCGATAGTCTTTGCCCACAAGTGATTTCTCGCCGCCGATTTCGCCCCAGACCTGGTAGAAGAACGGATTGACATATTCGATGACGAGATCGGCGCTGAGAAGCAGCACCCCCACGGGCAGCGCGTGAAGTACCGCTTCGAGCTGGCGATGCAGCGCCTCGGCTTCGGCCTGTGTGGCGATCAGCGCCTTTTCCCGCTCCTGCAGGAGGCTGACATCGGTGACGGAGCCCACGAGGTAATATTCGTCATCCGGTGTCGCAACGCGGCCGAGCCGCGTGATGACGGGAATGGACCGTCCGTTGCGCTGAGGCATGTTTCCCGTGCGTTCGAGCGCCTCCCCGGTCCGCAAGATCCGTTCGTTTTCCTGCTGGAACTGGGAGCCATTCTGCGGGAACATTTCGGATTCGGTCTTGCCGATATAGTCGGCGAGATTGCCGCCGAGAAATGCGTCATAGGCGGCATTGGCATAGGTCAGCCGCCTGTCCTGATCCCTCAGGAAAACCCCCACAGGCAATTGTTCGAGGGCAGCGCGCAGCAACCAGGTCTCGCGGATCTGGGCGCTGAGAAGGGTCTCGTGCGCCTTGAACTCGGTCACATCGATGCGCAGGCCAACCAGCATGCCGTTTTCCAGCCGCTTGTTGACCATGCGCACCCAGCGGCCATCGGCGAACTGCTCCACCCTTTCGAGATAGGGCAGGGAAAAATCACGCAACTGCTCCCGCATCCAGCCTTCGAACGCAGGGTCGTCTTCTTTGACGCGACGATATCCGCTCGAAAAATAGAGCGCCTCCATCAGCGCCTCGAGCCGGATGCCCGGCTTCAGCTCGACGCCAAAACCGCTATAGAACTCCGCGAAACGGGCATTGCAATAAACCAGCCGGTTTTCCGCATCGTAGACGACGATGCCGGCATCGATGAAATCCATGAGGCCGCTGCTGAACAGCAGGTCCGACGCCCCGCCGATGTCCGCCGTCCCCGTCAGAACGCCCAACGGCATGTCTTCCACCGTTTCGAACAGGAACAGGCTGCCGTCATCATCGGTGAAGCGCTCGCAGCGAAGCGTGTATGGCAGGGAGGAAACCGAGGCATGGCAGGCGATCATCTCGTCCGTTGCAAAAACGAGTGAACGGCGCTCCCTGTCCTCCCGCTCCGCATCACGGATATCAGCCGAGAGGGAAAGGCTGGTGTGGCCTTCGAACGCCCTGAGGGGACGCCCCATCAACCGTGCGTAGGCGGCGTTGACCACGAGATAGCGCAGCTCGCTGTCCTTGATGCACGCGGGCAGGTTCAGGGCGGCCACAGCCCTGCAAGCCTTTTCCAGCAACCCGCTGCCCTCGGTCAATCGATACTCCACAGCGTGCAGTTTCACTTTTGTCGAATCAAATATTTCTAGATGACTCGCAAAAACGTTATGTGAGAAAATCTGTTTTTGCTATGCGCCCTGCCCGGCAATACACTTTTTTAACCATAATTATTCGCTGCGACTCAACTCTTCGGCCAGCTGGCGGCGGCGTTCCGCATGGCTGCCATGCGCCGTCCGGCAGCCATGTCATGAAACTATCGCTTGACTTTGGCGAGTAAAACGCCCACATGCCGGTCAAGCTTTCACCTTCGGCAGCCGCGTGAGCTGCAGCGTATGTTGAGAAGACTTGGTCCGAGAGAGACTTGGCCCGCATGAAGGAAAAGCGCAGAGAATACAGAAGACGGCATGTGCCGCACTGATGCGCAGAAAGTTATTCCAACCCACAAGTTCCCAATTCACGCGGGGTTCTTGACGCCGAAACCGCCGGACAGCAGCCCTGCTCCGGACGATTGGTTTTTGGCGCCCCGAAAGGCATTATATTGACCAGTTTTAGCGAACTCGGCCTCTCCGAAAAGATTGTTGCCAGCGTTACCCAGCTTGGCTACACGACCCCGACCCCCATTCAGGCAAAAGCCATTCCGCTGCTGCTCGAAGGCCGCGACCTGATCGGCCTCGCACAGACCGGAACCGGCAAGACCGCCGCTTTCGGCCTGCCGATCATCGAAATGCTGATGAAGCAGGCGGACCGCCCGGCAAACCGCACCTGCCGCACGCTCATCCTTGCCCCGACCCGCGAGCTGGTGAACCAGATCGGCGAAAACCTGCGCGCTTTCGTGAAGAAGACGCCGCTGCGCATCAACCAGGTGGTTGGCGGCGCATCGATCAACAAGCAGCAACTCCAGCTCGAAAAGGGCACGGACATTCTGGTGGCAACCCCCGGCCGCCTGCTTGACCTCATCGCCCGCAACGCCATCTCGCTCTCCAAGGTCACCTATCTGGTGCTGGACGAAGCAGACCAGATGCTCGATCTCGGCTTCATCCACGATCTGCGCAAGATCTCGAAGATGGTGCCCGCCAAGCGCCAGACGCTGCTCTTCTCCGCCACCATGCCGAAGGCGATCGCCGATCTGGCCCACAGCTACCTGACCGATCCGCTGAAGGTCGAAGTGACCCCGCCCGGCAAGGCAGCCGACAAGGTGGAGCAATATGTCCACTTCGTCGCCGGCAAGAACGACAAGACCGAGCTTCTGAAGAAGTCGCTCAACGAGAACCCGGATGGCCGCGCCATCGTGTTCCTGCGCACAAAGCACGGTGCGGAGAAGCTCTACAAGCATCTCGAACATATCGGCTTCAAGGTCGCCTCCATCCACGGCAACAAGAGCCAGGGCCAGCGCGAGCGCGCCCTGAAGGGCTTCAAGGACGGCGAGATCAAGGTTCTGGTCGCAACCGACGTCGCGGCCCGCGGCATCGATATCCCGGCCGTGACGCACGTCTTCAACTATGACCTGCCGGAAGTACCGGACGCTTATGTCCACCGCATCGGCCGTACCGCCCGTGCCGGCCGCGATGGCATCGCCATTGCTTTCTGCGCACCGGACGAGACCCGCCTGTTGCATGACATCGAAAAGCTGATGAAGATCGATATTCCGGTTGCTTCTGGTGAACGCCCGGCCGGTCTTGCCAGCCCGACGCGCCCCAACAACAACCGCGGCGGACGCAATAACAATGGCGGCCAGCAGCGCGGCCCGCGCGAAGGCGGACGCCACAACGGCGAATCCCGCCCGTCTCGCCACCACGCGCCGCGCGATGCGGACAATGATCTTGAAGTCACCTCAGACTTCAAGCGCGTGAAGCAGGCCGAAGGCGACGCAGGCCGCCCGGCTGGCCCGCGCAAGCATCGTCGTCCGGCCCGCAAGCCCGGCGGCAG
>NZ_QLNF01000027.1:0-6676 GCF_003261015.1 Agrobacterium sp. MS2
GCCGCATAAACGGCTTCGCCCCTTGCTTCCGCAAACGGCTTTCCCTGCTCGGCAGTCATCAACGCACCAAGATCATCAGCATTCGCCACCATGAGATCAAACCAGCGGCGCAGTATGGCAGCGCGGTCCTTTGCAGCACGGCGGCTCCAATCAGAAAATGCCTTGCCTGCTGCCTCCACCGCGGCTCTCACCTCATCTGCGGACAATGAAGGAACATCCCCGATAATCATCAATCTGGCAGGATTTTCCACCTTAACCGTATGGCCATCCGCTGCTTTCACCCAGCGACCATTCACCAGGCATGCATCACGCAATAGCGCCGCATTTTTTAGCTTGATCATCGAACCCTCCTCTATTAAAGTTCAGCTAATTGAACCTGAATCAATATATTGAACTATGGGCCGATCGGGCCGCTTAAGTCAAGGAAGATGCATGGGGGAAGTTCAGCAATCGTCGCATACTTCAGACACCGTACCTGCGCTCAGACGCGCGGTGCGTATTCTGGATCTCGTCTCGCGTTCCCCCGGTACCCTCACGGCGGCCGAGGTGACGCGCGTTTTAGATTTGCCCAAAAGCAGCGCGCATGGCTTGCTTGCGGTGATGACTGAGCTTGATCTTCTGGCGCGATCTGCCGATGGAACCCTGCGTATTGGACCCCACTCGCTCAGATGGGCGAACGGCTTTCTGTCGCACCTCGATATCGTATCGACATTCAACGACCATCTCGCCCAGCGCCACGATCTCGATCCCTATACGGTGACCCTCACCGTCCGCGAGGGTGGCGAAGTCGTTTACATCGGCTGTCGCAACTCGGCTCAGCCTCTTGGACACACGTTTCGGATCGGTATGCGTCTGCCGGCGCCATTTACGGCCACCGGGAAGATCCTCCTGTCCGATCTGGGGCCCGGTGAATTGAGGATGTTGTTCTCGCAATTTCCACAGCCTCTGACATCAAGGAGCGTTGCTGGCCTTTCGCAGCTTGAAGAGGAACTCGCTCTGACGCGCGCTCGCGGCTACTCCATCGACGATGGTCAGATCCGCGAAGGTATGCTTTGCATTGGCGCAGCGATATGCGATTACTCGGGAGCCGCATCTGCCGGCATTGCAATCAGTCTGATCCGCAGCGAAGCCAGCGACCAAAAAATCGCGTACCTTGGTGAGGAACTTCGCACCACTGCCAACGCGCTTTCTGAAAAGCTTGGGTACCGATCGCAGAAAGACTAGTCGTAACCTGTAGGGGTATGGTCGATGCCGACGAGCACAGCTTTGCTGTATGCGCCAGTGCACCGATACCCCAGCTAGCTCCTGTCCCGAGTACGGCTGCGCCGAGCGCAGTTCGGGTCGAGAACATAAAAGACATCATCGATGTATTGAGCACCAAGGGAAAAGACCTCGGTCCGCAGATGCACGATCCACCGCGCTGCCTTATTCCTGATTGGGACGAAGCCGAGCAATCGGTTGTCATCACAGGTCATGGCCGTCGGGGACGGGGCGAAAACCTGCGTGCGCGTCTCCACGAACTTGCCAATAATTTCTGGGCAATTGCAGCGCCAGAAGGCAGACCGTAGGTTCTCTACCCGGCGAAACCTGGCAAGAGTGGAAACGATGCCTATCGTGAGATCGAGGAACTCGAGACGACTCCTTCGGAGCGTGTCCGAGGTGTCTCGCCGGACCGTATGAGGCGGCGTCTTTAAGCTCGGGACCTGTCGCAGCCGATATCTCGGCAGACGCAGTTGAACTGGCTAATATCCGGTCATCTCCAGATAACCTTGTCCGGATGTGCTTCCATCAAACTCTATTGGCCCCGCCAGGAGGGGATTGACGTTGCATCCAGGCTTTCTTGTTCAGGGGCTTCGTCTTTATGTCGAGGCCACGGCTGGGTATCTTCACGCTCGAGCCGATCGGTGCCGAGCCGCTTCAGGCTAGCCTCGCACGCACCGGCAAGGCGGGAGCGCGATGCATTCTGTGGATATGCCTTGCTGACGAGGAACAACTGGTCGCGAAGGCTGCCCACCGCCTCGCATATCAGCGTTTCCGCCGCACCATCGCCATACATTTCGGCGGTATCGATGAGCGTCAGGCCCAGCTCGACACCGGCGCGTAGCGCGGCGATCTCATCGGATCGCCGCTCGGCACGTTCGCCCATCTTCCAGGTGCCTTGACCCATTGAAGGAACGACTTCCGCGTCTGGTAGAGTCACGCGTTTCATGTGCTTTCGTCCTATCAGATGTTTTCGGCTATTCGTTGGAGGGAGGCGGATAGGTAGATCACCGCCACGCACAAATGATTAATGAATATCGATGTAATTGGTGTCACAACCGTCCGCGGCTGTTTAAAATCCTGTCGAACGCTGACGGTCTCCCGGCGTGAGATGGTGATTCGGAATGCGGACTGGGGTCAAGATGGACTTAGCTGTAAGTCGACAGATGTTTGTTAAAAAAACACCGAGAATGAAGTTCACATCGATGGTCACACCGCAGCCGGCCATCGCATTGTCGCAGGCATGGAGCATGTTCGCAGGCTGGTACGGGTCGATCAGAAACCGATCGGCCGCACGCCGCGCTCGAACCTATCCACCTACAGCGGCATGTTCGACCATGTGCGACGGATCTTCGCTGATACGCCGCTCGCCCGCCGGCGGCACTACAGCCCGGGCAGGTTCTCGTTCAACGTCGCGCAAGGCCGCTGCCCTGTTTGCGAGGGCGAGGGATACGTCATGGTGGAGCTGCTGTTCCTGCCGAGCGTTTTTGCGCCCTGCTCGACCTGTCACGGCTCTCGCTACAACCCGCAAACACTCGAAGTCGAATGGAACGGGCGCAATATCGCCCAGGTGCTCGAACTGACGGTCGACGATGCGTGCGATTTCTTCGCTGGCGAGGCGTCTGTGATGCGCTCCCTCGACGTGTTGCGGGAGATCGGTCTTGGCTATCTGAGGCTCGGACAGCCGGCGACCGAGCTGTCTGGCGGGGAGGCGCAGCGCATCAAGCTGGCGACTGAACTGCAACGCGCCCAGCGCGGCAACACGATCTACATCCTCGACGAGCCAACTTCGGGGCTTCACCCCTCAGATGCCGACCGGCTGATGCAACACCTGCAGGGCCTCGTCGACGCCGGCAATACGGTCGTAGTCGTCGAACATGACATGCGCGCCATAGCACAGGCGGATTGGATCATCGATCTGGGACCGGGGGCCGGGGAAGATGGCGGCCGTATCATCGCCAGCGGCGTCCCTGGCGTCGTTGCGGAAGCGGAAGGCAGTCTCACTGCCCCCTATCTCAAAGCGGCGCTGTAGGTCGTAAACCTGACCGAACGGGCGTTCGATCAGGTGTATCTCAACCGCACGCACGCTGAAATGGGTCGCATCTGGAAGCGGGAGCCGGCGAGGTGTCACCGCGGTTGACGCGGCTTGGGCATTGAGTGCTCGGAAGTGCGCCGTTTTCGTCTGATACGCGGCGTAGCGGACAGCCAATCGCCGGCCATCCGCTACGCCTGTTTTGTGTGGACCTTCACCAGGGAGCGCGCCCTCACATGGTTCGTCGAAACCGTCCCGTATTAATTCGCGGCCGCGGGCCCAGCGCCCGCACCTTCCGCGATTTGCTCAACGAGTTTGGCACAGAAGGCGGGCAAATCATCGGGGTCGCGACTGGTAACAAGGCCGTTGTCGACCACGACTTCCTCATCGGTCCATGTAGCGCCGGCGTTCTCGATATCGACCTTCAGCGTCGGGTAGGACGTCAAGGTGCGACCCTCAAGAACGCCCGCCTCGATCAATGTCCAGGGTGCATGGCATATCGCGGCAACCGGTTTTTTCTGATCGAAAAAAGCCCGGATGAAATCAATTGCCTCGGCGCTGCCGCGCAGCTTGTCGGCACCGACCGTCCCTCCGGGCACAACTAGTCCGTCGAAATCGTCGGCTTTGACATCGGAAAACGTCTTGTCGATAGTATAGCTGCCGCCCTCGTCAAGGTTGCTATTGACTGTGCGAGCCACGCCCGCTTCAAAACTGACCACGGTCACTTTGCCGCCAGCGTCCTCGACAGTTTGCTTGGGCTTCGAGAATTCTGGTTCTTCCGTCCCGCGGGGTGCGATCAGAATGGCGACTGATTTGCCTTCTAGGGTCATAATTAATTTCCTATTCCGTCGAAGGCTAAGGTCAGGTGCCCGGCTTGAGCACGACCTTCGTCCAACCAGCATCGCGTTCGTCGAAATGCTTGTAGGCGTCTGGCGCCTGATCAAGCGGCAGTCGGTGCGAGATGATCTGGGCAGGATTGGCCCGGTTTTGCTCGATAAGCTTCATCAGTCGCCGGTTGTAGTGCTTTACATTGCACTGGCCGGTGCCGATCTTCTGCCCCTTGAACCAGAAGTTGCCGAAGTCGAACGCCATCTTGCCTTCCTTCTGAAGATCGTCGGGCGCGTTCGGGTCTTCCGCAATGAACACGCCGACGACGCCGATGCCACCGGTGGCCTTCGTGCTTTTGACGAGGCAGTTCATCGTGTAATTGCTGCGCTCCTTGCCGTGGCGATCGCAGCACTGGTAACCTACCGCCTCGACCCCACGGTCGGTCCCGAGGCCGCCGGTTGCATCTAAGATTTGCTGGGCGGGATCGCCCTTGCGCATGTCGATCGGGATCGCGCCCATTGCCTCGGCCAGCTTCAGGCGATCATGGTGGGAATCGACGACGAAGATCTGAGAGGCACCGCGAATTTCGGCTGAATGCGCGGCCATTAAACCGACCGGACCGGCGCCGTAGATCGCGATGCTTTCGCCAGGCATGAAGCCTGACAGTTCGACGCCATGCCAACCCGTCGGGAAGATGTCGGAGAGCATGACATAGTCATCCTCCTTCTCCTCGGCGTCCTCGGGCAGCTTCAGACAATTGAAGTCCGCATAAGGAACACGCATCAACTCGGCCTGGCCACCTTGCCACGGACCCATCTCGGCAAAGCCATACGCTGCGCCGGCGGTTCCAGGGTTGGTCGTGAGGCAGAAACCCGTCAAACCCCGTTCGCAATTTTCGCAGAAACCGCAACCGACGTTGAACGGCAAGCACACGCGATCGCCCTTCTTGATACGATCTACGGCAGCGCCGACTTCGACGACCTCGCCAAGGTTTTCGTGACCGAAGACCCTGCCCTTCTCAAAGCTGGTACGGCCCTCATACATGTGAAGGTCCGACCCGCAGATATTGGTCGTGGTCAGCCGGATGATAACATCGGTCTGCTTTTCGATCTTGGGATCATCGATGGTATTGACAGAAACATCTTTGGGCCCGTTGTACACGACAGCTTTCACGGATCTTTTCCTTTCGCAGCTCTTCTCAACGCGACATCAAATCGAGAGCTTGGTGATGATCCGGTCCATCGCAACGGCGCAGGACATCGCATATTTCCAAGTAATCTCAGTTTCCTGAACCCTCTGCTACCTGAAAGGTTCCTTCCCGTAGCGTCATCCTGGGATCGATTCACTGCGGTTTTCTGAATGGGCCAGAGCGGCCGAATAACGCGCCAAATTGATGTGCTCAAGAATCTCCCGCGAACCAATGGTGCCGTTACGTCGCGACACATCAACGGCGCCTTATCAGTAAATTCAGAGGCGTGATAAGCGCAAAAGACAAGGCCATCCACTATCGCGGATGACCTGTCGTATTCATTTATTCATTTCCCGATTCGGCCGAGCCATCCATTCCGGATGGAAATACGAGCCTTACCCTGCAGTCAAACGGCAGCTTAGGGTGCCGACCGCTCCGCTATTTCGCGGCCAGCAGGGTGAACTTGTGAATCTGCGGCGGTTCAGAAAACAGTTCTTCTGCCTTGTCCATCAGTGCGGCGGCAACCTTGCCGTCAAGATGGGCCTGCCGATCCTCCTCTGTGTCGAACGTATCGAAGATCGCGTACGCACCGGGACCTTCCTCGATCGCATACCAGGTCAGAGTGCCCGCCTCAGCTTGAACGAGCGGCAATGCCGAGGTCAGGAAATTGGCGACATCGCGCTCTTTTCCGGGCTTGGCCTTCAGTGGTACATACAGGGCAAGTTTGGGCATAAATGACTCCTCAAGTGAAACGGACAGATATTATTCGGCAAAGTAACGGTAGGGCGGCCGGAAAGTTCCTTATGAGGCGGAGCACACGCGGCCCCGCCTCCTCGTCGAAATCAGAACTGCTGTGCGGTCGGCCGGATGACGATCGCGTTGACTGGCGTGAGATCGCGTTGCCGATCCAAGCCTGAAATTCAGGACAAAGAAATGATTGCGTCCTACGTCAGGTAAAGGCGACGCCACCTTTCCGGTACCCTTCACATCGACTTCCCAGCTTAGATGCTCAAATATTCAGGAAGTCCGCAGTGTCGGGGTCCACTGGAATGCCTTCGACCTTACGGCGCTCAGCCTCGCGCCATTCCCGATCCCCTGGCGCCATCACCTCTTGTCCTTCACGCGCTGGTGCACTGCGCAGGCTGTCGATGTAATGGGTCATGCCCGCGTCAAACCCAGCGCGGCCAGCGAAGTGATCTGGGTTAATCGCGAAGACGAAATGCCCCATATTACGCGGTGTGCTGATGTCTTTGGCGCCCACCATGGGGATAAAATCCGGATCGAGCGTTGTCCCCATAAGAATGGCCGAAAGAAGTGTTGCTACGCCCGCAAGCGCAGCGCCCTTATAGCTATAATCAGCCCCCCCC
>NZ_QLNF01000002.1:0-47347 GCF_003261015.1 Agrobacterium sp. MS2
GGGGTGGAGCAGCCCGGTAGCTCGTCAGGCTCATAACCTGAAGGCCGCAGGTTCAAATCCTGCCCCCGCAACCATCTTTACTTGCGATCCACCCCGCTCTCCGGCGGGGTTTTTCGTTTGCGTAGAAATCGTAAGGATTCCAGCAAGATCGCCTTGAACGTCGATCTCCACCTTGCCCTCAACAGGCGTCAGCACGATCTGATCTACCAACGAGCGAATGGTGTCCGCTGCCTCTACCCGCTTGCCCTCTTCTTCATCCTGAAGCGACTCGTAGAGCTGCTGGATGCGCTTGCGGTATTGCAGCGCCATGCTCGGGTGCAGCAGGGGCGGCGGCTCGTCAGCTTCGGCCAGGAACAGTTCCAGTTCCTTCTTCCGCTTTTCCAAGCTCACCATCTTCGCATTGAGAGCGTCGGCAGCGCCGCCTTTAAGGATCAGGTTGAGAAGGGTTTCGAGTTCCCGATCAATCTTCGCGATCTCGGCTTCCGCGGAGGCAATACCGACGCGGCCTTCCATTCGTAGGCGGTTCATCTCTTGCGTGAACACCTCGCAGAAATGGGCAAACAGCTCGGGGTCAACGAGTCTGGTGCGCAGCGCATTCAGCACGCGCGATTCCAACTCGTCGCGACGGATATTGACGCGGTTGTCGCAGGTGCCCTTGTTTCGAGCTGTAGAGCATCCGATCAGCGTTGCCGAGATCGCGGAGTACCCGCCACCACAGCATGAACATTTGGTGAGGCCCGAGAAGAGGTATTTGGGGCGCCGCCGATGATTGACGGTGCGGACATCCGTGCTTCCGTTGTCGTCGCGGGTGAGCTTGTTCTTCTCCTGCCGTGCCTTCACGGCATTCCAGAGATCGTCGTCGAGTATCCGGAGCTCTGGCGTCTCCTGGATGACCCATTCCGATTCCGGGTTGGGGCGCGCCTGCCGCTTTCCGGTGTTCGGGTCCTTTACGAAGCGCTGCCGGTTCCAGACGATCTTGCCGACATACATCTCATTATTGAGGATGCCGTTGCCACGCTTCGGGTTACCGTTGATCGTGCTGAAACCCCAGTCGCCGCCCGAAGGGGACGGAATGCCGTCCTTGTTCAGTGCAAAGGCGATGGTCTTGGCCGACTTGCCGGCGGCGTAGTCGTGGAAGATGCGGCGAACGACGGCGGCCTGGTTTTCGTTGATGGTGCGGTCGCCGCGAATGGGTTCGCCATTGGCGTCCAGCTTCTTGACCACATCGTAACCATAGGAATTGCCGCCACCCGATTTGCCAGCCTCGACACGGCCGCGCTGGCCGCGGCGGGTCTTGTCGGCAAGATCCTTGAGAAAGAGGGCATTCATTGTGCCCTTGAGGCCGACATGCAGATGGCTGACCTCGCCCTCCGACAGGGTGAACATCTTCACATCCGCATAGGACATGCGTTTGAAGATTCCGGCGATGTCTTCCTGATCACGCGAGAGGCGATCCATTGCCTCTGAGAGGATCACGTCGAAACGACCGGCCATGGCGTCGGTCATCAGAGCCTGGATACCCGGACGGATCAGCGAAGCGCCAGAGATTGCGTGGTCGGTATATTCTTCGACGACGTGCCAGCCTTGCTTTTCGGCGTGGAGGCGGCACATGCGAAGTTGGTCGGCGATGGAAGCGTCGCGTTGATTGTCGGAAGAATAACGGGCGTAGATCGCGACTTTCAAAACATGGCTCCTATCCGCATCAGGAGGTGCGCTTCCTCCTTTGCCTGGATAACGTCACTTCCTCTGCAAAGCATTCCCGTGCCGCCTGCTTTGCCAGGATGCCGACCAGACGCAGAAGGCGAGGGTCGGGAATGCCGCGCGGCGTAAACGTCAACTCCGGCTCGTCCAGCAGCAAAGATTCGAGCAGCGCTTCGCGCTCGGCTCCTGTAATCTTTGCTGTGTTTTGTGGGGCTCGCAAGGTCATAACTGACAGCATTCGTCCCATGCTCGGCATAAGCAATGGAATTTACAGGCGAACATTCGGCGGCGATCAGTATGCCGACGCGTGTCATGGCGTGCGGCGGCGTAGTCTGGCGAGCCGTGGCATAGTGAAATGACCTGTCGGAATCGATCGCTGTCGCCGTCATCTTTCGCCTCGATACTACCCCATCGGAAGCTGTTGCTTGTGGATGCGACTTTATCGTATTGTATTTAGAGATACAAGATGCCATCTTCCGACCAAGGAGAATCGCCATGGCCAACACTGCCGAACGCAAGGAATATCCGATCTCAATGCGTCTGCCCGAGGCCGATGTTGCCATGATCGATCGTGCTGCCAGCCTGCGCGGCCGCTCGCGCACCGATTTCGTGCGCGACGCCGCTGTGCGCGCGGCCGAGGAGGTCGTCATGGAGCAGGGCCTGATCCGGATGAGCCCGGAAGGCTTTGCCCAGTTCATGGATGTGCTGTCGCGTCCGGTTGCTCCTGTTCCGGAGATGGTTGAAGTGCTTAAGCGGCCTGCGCCGTGGGAGCCCGGCTACGCAGCGAAACAGTAATCCCTTGCTGCTTTCAGGACCCGAGCTGCTTTCCGCCGCCCACGATGTTTCCCAATTTTCCTGTGGCAAGCCGACGCTCGACCACTGGCTGAAGACCCGCGCGCTCTCCAATCAGCAGAAGGGCTTTACCGCCGTTCTCGTCGTGCATGAGGCAGGGCGTGTGGTGGGATATTACGGCCTTGCACCAACAGCCGTTGTGCCATCGGTGCTACCGCGCTCCATCCGGACGGGACAGCCGCCTAATCCAATTCCCTGCATGCTGCTTGGTCAGCTCGCGACCGATATCGGCTCGGCCGGGTTGGGTATCGGGACTGGCCTTGTGAAGCACGCCCTCCAACGGTGCGTTCAGGCCGCATCGCTGATCGGTGGGCGGGCATTGATGGTCAACGCCGTCGACGGGGAGGCTGCCGAATTCTGGCAGCGCCGAGGATTAGAGCCTACCAGAGATGATGAACTGGTCCTGTTTCGCTCGATCAGCGATATTGCTGCGTCGCTCCGTGAGGCTGGAAGGTGAATAGCCCCATGTTTGGTGGACGTCTTCCTTGCTAAATTGAGGCAAGGACCTGCGCCGGACATTCAAGACGGTGACCGGCAAGGCGAGGATCTCGAAGGAAATCCGCGACCGCCTCCAGAACCACGCGTTGCAGGATGCCAGCTGCGAGAAGCATGACTGCTAGGCACTACATGGTGGAAAAGCGCGCCGACATGACGAAAAGGGAAAAGTTCGTCTCCGCCACGCTTGCCAAGAAGTGCCGGAAGGGCATGCAATAGCCCGGCGTTCGACGGCACTCAGATCCTGTCTGAAAACCGATCATAAGCATCGATCCGCCGAACCGGGGGATCGACCTCATACCGATAGATTTCCGTTCTCAAGAACCGTAGTTCGGCCTCGCACTGAGCCTCGGGAACGTCAATATACCAGGCGCGCGGCTGCGGGCCGGGATCGCCGTTCCAGCGGTACCCCCGCGCTTTAAGGACATCCTTGAGGTCAAAGGGCGCGTTCTCCGCCCAGATTCGCCAAGAAACGGTACGAGCGCCGTCCAGGAGACGGCTGAGACCTGTAGCGCCAGATCGGGGCAGCCACATCGCCAACAACTCGACCGTAGCAAGACAGTCGTGCATCGCGCGGTGGCGGTCGTAGAAGAAGCCGGCGGCCTGAGCGAGATAGGCGAGTTTCGTGCCCTCGAACCCCTCTGCTGCCCAATCGATCTGGCTGAGCGAGCATGCCCACGGCTTCGTCGAGAACACGTCGTTGAATCGTTCGAGGAAGCGGCGGTCGAACGCCGCATTGTGCGCGATGACGAGCGAAGCCGGCGCTGCGAATGAGGCTACCGCTGCGGGATCAACAATCTGGCCGGCCACCATCTCGTTGGTGATGCCCGTGATCGCGGTGATTTCCGGGGCGATAGGCTTGCTCGGCTGACGCAGCCCTTGGAAGCTGTCGCCCACGCTGAAAATGGTGCCATCCAAGCCGTAGTTGAATGGTGTCATGGCGAGTTCGATGATCTCGTCGCGCTGAGGGTCGAGCCCCGTGGTCTCCACATCGACCACCAGGCCGAGGCGCAGCGGCGTGCCTGGCGGAGGAACGATGCGAGGGCGCGGTTTGAGACGCCGGATGACCCGGTAGTCTCCCGTGGCCTCCAGCGCCTGCGCCAGGGTCTCCAGATGGTCAGAAGATGTCATCGTCTGAAGCTTCGTTTACTGCCATCGGCTCCCCTCCAGCGGTATCGGCCGGAGCGAGTCGAATGTCGGCGGCTCGACCTTCTTCGTGGAACCACAAATCGACCACGGCGGTATCGTCGCTGCGCGGCCGCGGTGATGCCTCCCGCACCCTGAATGTCGTCGGGAGATTGACCGATGTTCCGAACACCAGCGCGTGCTGCCGAGGCAATGACGGCAAACGCTTCAAGACCGAATCCGAGATGAACGGCGTCATCTGCCGAATCTGAGAAAGATCGTCGGGGTTCTGGATGCGGTGAACCAGGAAATTGGAGCACTGGCTGAGAACCGTCTTGGACAGTTCACTCGGGCGTTGCGATGCCAAGAGCACGAACATGCCGTACTTGCGCCCTTCCTTGGCGATGCGCTCGAATATCTTGGTTGCGTCGATGGAAAACCGGGAGGGCGTTGAGGCAACGTACCTGTGAGCCTCTTCGAGGAGCAGATGTATCGGGAAACGGTTTCTTGGTTCCGCATGGCGAAGGAACCGAAAAAGCATGCGTGCGATGACCGCACTGACCAACTCAACGATTTCATCTTCGACGGAGTTCAGATCAATGATAATGACTTGATTGCGTTTGGTGAACGCTTCGCCAACAACCCTTCCCAGACCGACGATGTTGGTCAAGAATTCCAGATCGCTTACAGCCGCACCAACGTCAGCTCCTTCGTGACGTAAAAAGGCATATTCGGTCCTCTCCTGGAGAGATCTGAGCCGCGTGACCATGGAAGAGCAGTAATCTCGGATTTGGCGGTTGCCGTGAGCCTCCTCATAAAGGATCGCGAAATCCAGACATTCGTGCAGCTCATCGAAAGAGAACGGCGTCCGATTGTAGGCTGGTAAGGGAGCATCCTCCCGGAGCTTCTTCCTTACTTCATCCAGAAATGCCGATTGGTTGTTGCCAGAAAAATTTCCGTATTGAAAATTCGGATTGAAGCGGTTCAACAACGCCATATTCAGATCGTTCGTCGGATACTTCTGAAGAAGAGAAACGACGCGCTGAAACTTCGACACTGGGGAGTCGCCATCCGCACCTCGAAAGCACTCGATGATGCAAGTGGCGACAAAGTGCTCGCGCAGAGCCAGAGCGTCTGGCGTGTTGGCATGAAAGAGACTTGTCAGACCTAACGCCGTCCGAAGGACCGGCAGTTGCGTTCGCTCGCTCGCCTGCAAAAGCAGTTCCCACTCTGCCATTTCCAGGAACCAATGCGGCATCCGAAAGCCAGCGGTCGTCCCATCAAGGATTACGCGATGGACGCCGATGCCGCCGTCTTTTGCCAAAGGAGAAAGCGCCTCGTGATACTCGCCATTCACGTCGAAGACGATAAACGTCGCTCCGCGAGCGTGATGTTCGTCCGGTTTGCTGAAAAGGGACTGCAAGACCGAGGCGACCGTGCAGGATTTACCGCTGCCGGTATTGCCCAGGACCGCGACATGACCGCCGAAGAACTCGTTCAGACGAACTTTGACGTCGTAGTCCTCGAACACCACCGACTTGCCGATCGGTAGAACCCGATAGCGCGTGGCCCCTTCGGGTTGGCAAGCGCCGCCATCCGGGCCGACTGACGGCTCGACGGCGGTCTCGGTCTCAAAGATGCGATCGAGCTCGCCATCCAGCGCATACAGTGCGTCCGCATACAGAGACGGGAAAACCGACACACCGAAGCGGAACGCGCCGCCGCGCATCGGCAACATGCCGACGGGCACCACGTCCAGATATTTCGAGGAGCCGGCCCGGTCGAAATCGCCCCGCTCGGAAGGCGTGCTCGCATCGCGCTCACGCAGGCCAACAACCTCGACCACGACATATTCCGACTGCGACGGAATCATCAGGAATGAACCCAGTCGCGCCACATAATGCACGTCGTCGAAGCCGACGACCGTGAAGTTATCGGTGCCGACGTGCATCTCGACGACAAAGCGGTCGGCCGCAACCGAGACCACCTTGCCGATCGCCCGCTTGCGATCGTCGTGGCTCATGCTTCGCCATCCTTCGTCTCGTCGTCCCTTTTCGGCGCCAGCTCCGACAACACCTTGCGGACGGCATCATCAATCCTGTCGCTGGGGCGCTGGGGCATGAAATGCTCGACGATCATGTCGAAGTAGTGCGCCCTCGTCCCGTCGGAAGGGCCATTGCCTCCAATGATCCAAATGCGCGGATCGCGCAGCGCCCGCAGCTTGGCGATCTCTCCCTCCGTGTCGGGCGCCGCAAAGATCACCAAGCGGAAGGTCGGGATCGTCAGAGCCTGATAGATGATGTTGTTCAGGTGCTCGTCGCCGAAGGCGTAGCCGGCCGTGATGAGAACGCTCTGCTCGCGCACGATCCGGGACTGAAATTCCCGGAACAGGTCTGCGTAGGGCGAGCCGAGCGAAGAGTTCTGCTTCGCCGGCGTCGGATAGATCAGCAGCTGGTTTGAGGATTCCGGCGGCCAGACCTCCTTGATCGGGAACAGGCCATGATCGTCCTCGGTCCACGTGACCGAACCATGCAGTTTGCAGAGATAGACGAAGGCGTCGACGGCGGTCCATTTGCGGCTGGCGACGTCGAGCTGCTCGGCCAGAGCATAGCGGAAGATCGCCGGGTTGAAGCGGCGTTCCACGACGCCGGAAAAACCGTTGGCATAGGGAATGCCCAGGCGATCCATCGCCAATTCGCTGAAATGATCGTAGTTGGTCGTGAACACCCAGGGCCGGGGCAAGGACCGATCGCGTAGGACCAGTTTCTTGTAGAAACGCTCGTAGAGGTCGCGCACGGTCGTGTCGCCCTCCGTGGCGAAGGCCCCTTGGGTGACACGGGTCCATAGGAAGTCCTGGACCTTCTTGATGATGCCGTCGAGAACAGCGCGATAGGGGTGAAGATCGGGATTCTCGCTCTGGCGCAGCACGAACCGTTGCGCAAACAGGACTTCCATCAAGCGTTCCAGGTTACGGCTGTAGTCCTTCGCCAGGTCGACCCCGAGCGCATCGAGATAGTCGAGTTCGTCTTTGGTTAGCCGCCACGGCGCCGGTACAGCGCCGGCTGTTGGCGGATCGCTGTAGAATCCCGCCGCGCGTGCCTCGATGGTTTCGCCGCAAAACTCCTTGGCCAGCGGCGCCATGGTCGCAATGCCGAGTTCCTTTTTGTCCTTCATCAGGGAAGAACATCCGGCGCCGAGCAGAAATGCGATATTCTTGGCGTTCATGGCCTCGGAAATCGCCTTGCGGGCGCTCTCGATCCCCTTGTTCCAGTCTAGTTCAGATGGCTCGGCATCGCCGTCTCGCAGAAACTGGAATTTTCGCTCTTCTTCGACTTCGCTCATATACCCCCGGTCCTCCCAGTTTCTTACTTGGCTGCTCTGTTCGCGCGCGCGGCTATATCAGCGCACTGCGCCATGAGCGCTTCGAACGGCTCCTCGTCGTCGAAGAGCAGTCCATCCTCAACCATGCGGGCATAGTCATCCTCCAACGCCTTCGCGCCATCGCCGACCGGCACGAGTTGCAAGCCGCCGCTGACAGCCGCTGCATAGTCGATCGGCGTGCGGTCGGCGGCCTTCTCTGCGAAGAACATCGACTTGTGCCGAGCGACAGCGTTGGCCAGGTCGCGATCGGCAAAAGCGGCTTCCGCGAAGCCGGCTTCGTCCAGTCGGACAACATCGTGCCAATGTCGCGCGAAGCGGTCGCCGCGCAGCCGCTCCTGGAGGCAGAAGACGTGGATGGCGGTCGCCTTCTCCCAGAGCGTCCGCTCCGCGTGCATGACGCGCGGCCGCGCCGTCGGGAAGAGCAGCCCCTCGATCAGGCCGGCCGCGTCGCAGACGACGTCGCGCAAGCTCGCGGGTTCGCCCGTCGATCGCGCGCCGAACTCCAGCATGACACTTGGAGCCACATAGCCGGACCCGGCTGCGGTCGCCTCATAGTCGATGAAGAGCTTCTCATCCTCGACGCGGACGGCCGCCGCCAGACCTTCGGCGGCCAGTGCGGTCTCGATCACAGGCTGCACGGTTTCCGCGACCCATGCCGGTAACCGCCGACGGACCTCGCTGGACCAGCGCTTTTCCTCGCTTCGTGTCTTCGGCAGACCCTCGCCATTGTCCCCAACCAGATCGGGCGCAATCGCCCGAATGTCGTAGGTCAGATCCACATCCTCCGAAAACCGGCGAATGACCTGATAGGCTTTCGACAGCGACGTGCCGCCCTTGAACACCAGATGCTTGCCGAGCGGTGCCGCGTAGAGGGTCGCCAGCGCCCACACCACCCACACATCCTTTTCGAGAAGATGGGTGGGGCGACCCGAACGGTCGGCAGCGACGCCCAGTGCATCACGCCGATCCCCGGCCGAAAGCTGAAGAAAGACGTCAGCCATAGGCCGCCTTTCCGACGCTCTGTGCGAGCCATGTCGGAAACTGCGGCGCGGCGGCGACCAGTTCGCCGAACACGCCGGGCGGCATCTTCCGTTTCAATGTCGCGAGCGCGGCCTCCGCCCGTTCGGGGCCGAGCCAAGCCAGCGCCCGCACGGCCTCCCCTGCGGGGCGGTTGGCCAGGGCCAGTTGCCAGCGCGGCGCGTGCCGCAATTCGACGACCTGCTTGCCGAGGTGCATCTTTCGGCTGCGTCCGGAGGTCAGATAGACCGAGCGGACGGGCACCTGCGTCGTCAAGCCAAGCGCGTTCGCCGCGGCGGCGCCGTTCGAGACGATGATCTCCCCCTTTTGGGTCGCGAGGGCCTCGACAGCCTGCTCGACCGACGGTGCGCGCGTGCCAAACCGACTGGTGATGGGGCGCAGATAGACGCCACGACCGGCGCGGATGAGCTGCCCGCGCTCAGACAGACGCGACAATGCCTGATCCACGGCCGCCCGGTTTCCAAGGTGGAGCAGGCCCTTGGCGGACACGGGGACGCCTTCGGGCAGTCCCGTCGCATGGGCCAGAATTTGTTCGGTCAGCCGTGTCATCGTCTTTCTCCTGTCGGAAATATACGCAAGTTTCTGACAGTTTTCAAGGAAGTCCGGATAGGGGGAAGCCTTCCCCTGCGGCCGAGCCTTGGTCTCTGCCTACCCCTTCTGCGGGGAGATCCCCGCAACGCCCCCTTCAGAGTGAGAGTGCGGACGGATTTTCCGTGACGGGTTAAGGGCTGGAGGAGAGGCTTCCGGCGCCCGTCGCGGAGATCATCCCGATGGCCAGACACGATCGCAGCTCCGCGGAAGGTGGCGGACGCAGCAACTTTTACGACGACATCACCAACAAGATCATCGCCGAGTTGGAGCAAGGTCGGCTCCCCTGGGTCCAGCCCTGGGGTGCGTCGCCCGATACCGCCCCGCTGGGCCTGCCGAGAAATGCTTCAACCGGCCGGTCATACTCCGGTATCAATATTCTAATCCTCTGGGGTGCTGTCATCCAGCACGGCTTTCCCGGTCAGGCGTGGCTGACTTTCCGCCAGGCCCTTTCGCTTGGCGGCAATGTCCGGAAGGGTGAGCGCGGCACCACCGTTGTCTATGCAGATCGTTTCACCCCCGAGGACGAAAAGCGTCGTGCCCGCGAGACGGGTGAAGATGCGCATGCCATACCGTTTCTGAAGCGGTTCACAGTCTTCAATGCCGCACAATGCGATGGTCTGCCCGATGACATCACGGCAGTCGCGCCGCCACCGCCGCCGGGCCTGATCGAACCTCGGGTCGAGGCGCTGATCCGGGCCACCGGCATCGACTTTCGCATTGGCGGCGATCGCGCCTTCTACATGCCCTCGCTCGACTATGTGCAGGTGCCGCCTCCGCAAGCCTATTTCGAGCCTATCAACTGGCACCGCACAGCCCTGCACGAGCTGGGTCACGCCAGCGGCCATCACAGCCGCCTCAACCGCGATCTGACCGGCTCGTTCGGCTCTAAGAAATACGCCTTCGAGGAAATGATTGCCGAACAGACGGCAGCCTTCAGTTGCGCCGCGCTCGGGATCGTGCCGACCGTCCGCCATGCCGACTACATCGGGTCGTGGCTGGAGGTCATGCGCGAGGATTCCCGCGCCATTGTCCGCGCGGCCTCGCAGGCCAGCAAGGCGGCGGACTGGTTGCTGTCGCATCTGCCGGCCGACGACGCCGGGGAGCCCGATACGAGCGTAACCGACCGGACGGCTGCGGCATGATCCTCCTGACCACCATACAGCGCGACCGCCTGCTGGCAAATAGCCGCCAGCGCGATCAGGATCACATCCCGGTCGTGAAGTTCTTCACCCCCCTCGGCGAGGGCGTCTGGCTCGCCACCGAACTGGACGAGGACGGCGACATCATGTTCGGCTTGGCTGATCTCGGCCATCCCGAACTGGGGTCGTGGAGCCTTGGCGAGATGCAGTCAGCCCGGCTGCCCTTCGGCATGGGGATCGAGCGCGATCTGCCTTTCACCGGGGATTTCCCGATCTCGGTCTGGGCCGAGGCCGCCCATCAGACCGGCAGCATCCGCGCCGCCGAGCGTCTGCTCTACCGCGTCGGCGCGGGCCTTTCCCCTACATCCGCCGATACGGAAAACCGAAGTGCCTGATTTCCGGGTTTCAGGTTCTGCGGCTGGCGTCGCTCTCTTCAGAGGAAGAGGGCGGCGCTTCGCTTCGTGACGGGCTGATAGCCGGAGAGAGAGGCTCACCGGCGTCCGTCATGGAGTCACTGACATGGCCACTGCCGTTCAGAAGATCACCCTGTCGTCCTCGCGCGACATTCCCTTCAACAAGCTGGTGCTCAGCCAGTCCAATGTTCGGCGCGTCAAGGCCGGGATCTCGGTCGAGGAACTGGCCGAGTCCATCGCCCGTCGCGGCCTGATCCAGTCCCTGCATGTCCGCCCGGTCGTGGATGCTGAGGGCAAGGAAACCGGCATGTTCGAGGTTCCCGCCGGCGGTCGCCGTTTCCGGGCGCTGGAACTGCTGGTCAAGCAAAAGCGCCTCGCCAAAATCGCGCCGGTCCCCTGCGTCGTGTCGGAGGCCAGCGCCGATGTGCTGATCGATGAGGTTTCGCTCGCCGAGAATATCGAGCGCGCACCGCTGCATCCGCTCGACCAGTTCCGCGCCTTCCAGGCCATGCGCGAAAAGGGCATGACCGAGGAAGCCATCGCCGCTGCCTTCTTCGTGGATGCCAAGGTGGTGAAGCAACGCCTGCGTCTGGTTTCCGTCTCCCCGGCATTGCTCGACGTCTATGCCGAGGACGGCATGACGCTGGAGCAACTCATGGCCTTCAGCGTCAGTTCTGACCATGCCCGTCAGGAGCAGGTCTGGGAAGCGATCAAGGATGGCTGGCAGAAGGAACCTTACCACATCCGGCGCCTGCTGACCGAAACCACGGTCCGCGCCGCCGACAAGCGGGCAGTGTTTGTCGGTATTGCCGCCTATGAGGAGGCTGGCGGCTGCGTCTTGCGCGATCTCTTCCAGCAGGACGATGGTGGCTGGCTGCAAGATCCGGTGCTGCTCGACCGGCTGGTGGGCGAAAAGCTGAAGGCCGAGGCCGAAGCCATCGCCGCTGACGGCTGGAAGTGGATCGAGGTCGCCATCACCTTTCCCTATGGCCACGACCATGGGCTCCGCCAGATTGTCGGCACCACGGTCGATCTGAGCGAAGAGGAGCGCGCCACCCGCGAGGCATTGCGCGACGAATATGACGGGCTCGAAGCCGAATACGGCGAGGCTGATGAGCTGCCTGACGAGATCGACGGCCGCCTGGGTGAGATCGAACAGGCGCTGGAAACCTTCGAGCGCCGACCGATGACCTTCGAGCCGGAACAGATCGGCATAGCGGGTGTCTTCATCAGCATCGACGCTGATGGCTCCCTGATGGTCGAACGCGGCTATGTTCGCGCCGAGGATGAAACGCCTGCGGAGCCGGAGGTGGAGATCGTTGACCCGGAAACCGGCGAGGTGATCCAGCGCGCCGAACCGGAGGTAAGCCGCATGCGTGCGGTTATCACGCTGGGCGGCCAGCCGGTCGAAACGGAGGAGGAAGACGAGGCCGACACCATCAAGCCGCTGCCCGATCGTCTGGTCAGCGAGCTGACCGCCCATCGCACGCTGGCGCTGCGGGATGCGGTGGCGGTGAACCCGCATGTCGCCATGACGGCACTGCTGCACCGGCTGGTCATGGATTGCTTCATGCCGCATTCCAGCAAGGGATGCCTCGAAGCACAGGTCCGGGAGGTCCTTTTGCCCGCACAGGCCGAGGATCTGCGCGATAGCGCGTCGGCCAAGGCCATCGCTGACCGGCACGAACGCTGGGGCGATCATGTCCCGGCAGACGATGCCGCGCTCTGGGATTGGCTGACCGATCTGGACGATGGGTCGCGCATGGATCTGCTCGCCCATTGCGTCAGCTTCGGTGTCAACGCGCTCTATGAAAAGCCCAACCCTTACAGCGGCGCGGGCGTTAGTCAGCACGGGCTGGACATCCGCCTGTCGCAGGCTGACCGGCTCGCCCGTTCGACCGACCTTGACATGGTAGCCGTGGGCTGGCGGCCGACGGTTGGCAATTATCTCGGTCGCGTGACCAAGCCCCGTATCCTTGAAGCCGTGCGCGAAGGGGCCGGTGATCGGGCCGCCAATCTGATCGGGCATCTCAAGAAAGGCGACATGGCCAAGGAGGCCGAACGCCTGCTGGCGGAGACCGGCTGGCTGCCCGAGCCGCTGCGCATGATGGACGACGGTATCGAAGTCGATCCGGTATCGGGCGCTGCGGCGGAAGCCGACGATCTGCCCGATTTCCTTTCCGGCGATGGCGAGGACGACCCGGCTGACGACGAGGAAGATCAGCATATGGTCGCCGCAGAATAGCGCTCATGCGGGGCGGCTTCGGTCGCCTCGTTCCAACCGCCCCGTTTCCGTAACTCGCCCGGTCCTTGTGATCGGGCTTTTTCTTTGGAGAGCCGCCATGCCGATCAGCATCGACATCGATCAGATTTTTCTGGAAGACCGCGAACATCCCCCGTCGGATCGAACCTTACCGTGGACCGAAATCCGCGATGGCATCACTGTTGTCGTGGAGCCAAAGCCCCATTGGGCCGAAGACATGCGGGTTTTTCGGCTTAGTGCGCGTGAATATTGCCGCTACGCCGACTGGACGGCTCATGGCGCTCGTGCCCGTTTCTTCGGTCATGTCGACACATCAGGCGACGATCTGATGATGAATGCCCGCGTTATGATCGCGCGTGAGATCGCCGATGGGCTTTGGACCTGAAGACCCGATCGCGGGGTGTCGGGCCGTGAGGATGATAGCTGTTCACCCCACAGATCCACCTCCAGCTTCACTACAAAACCCGGCCATCCCTGCACATGGTCAAGCGACGGCCATTTCCAGCCTGATGGGAACACGATCCTGATGCCCGCATGGCGGCAAGGCTGGCGCGGCAGAGCATCTGCGGGCGGGTATCCGGCATCCTGTCAGATGCAAAGCACCACCCCCGCTTCCATTCGCAAACCTTGGTCCGATCCGTCTCTTTGACAATCAACCCGTAAAGGGTCGGCTTACGCGAGCGTGCCGCCCTCGGGGATTCGGAAAAAGTCCGAACGCCCGAGGGTGATTGCAGATCCGGTCAGACACTTCGGGCGCCTGTCGCGCGGGGGATGGTCCCCCGCCTCCAAAGACAGGAGCCGGAACCCATGTCCTATGCAGATGCCACCGCCTTCGCCGCCAGCCTCGCCGCCACGCTGATGGTCGAGATCGTCGTGTTCCAGGCCGGGGACGGCACCCACGCCGCTTGTCCCGCCGCCGAGTTCGACGGCGACGACGACATGGTGAAGCTGGAGCTGGATCCTTGGGGGTAAGGCGCGACAGCGCCTCATCCCCGACGGCCTAGCCGCGACAAGCTCGCGACCGGGCCTTCAGCGCGTCGCGGTGGTTGCCCATCGCCGACGGCGGAACCGGGCTGCCCCGGTCAGAGAGGAAGAGTGCGGGCCGTTCGGCCGTGACGGGTTGAGGGTCGGAGAGAGAGGCTCACCGGCGCCCGTCATGGAGTGATCCCGATGACCTTTGTCCGTTCCGAAACCTTCCGTTCCATCGGTCAGATTCTGGCTGTCGATGTTCTGCCCGCGCTTTATCGAGCGCAAAAGCTGCCGCTGCGCATCTCTTGCCTCGGCGTGGCCAGCTATGACGCCGCAGACGCGGCGAACAGCATTGACCGCGTGATCCCGCTTGGGGAATGCCCGTCACCGGAAGAGGCCATCCAGGCCGCAGCCTTGCGCGTCGCGCGCGGTGATATTTGCACGGGGCCGGACAGCTTCCCGTATTTTCAGCCGCGCATCATGCTCATTCAGGACCGAGATCAGCGCCTGGTCCTCGCCGGTGAAATCCGCGCCGGCATTATCCTTTGGCAACAGCCAGTCGCATCCGATGCCGAGGCACGCAGGATCGTGACCGAGGCCAGCCGCCTGCGCGGTATGGCATTCCGGGCCTCGGACCCCGGTGATGCGAGACGGCTGCGTTACCGCGCCGCTGCGCTGGAGGCCCGGTTGGTCGATCCCTTCTGGCGCGAAACCTCGGCCGATCTGCTCCGCTTGCCGCAGGCCGCCTGAGCTTCACCCTTTCCATCCCATTCGGCTCGGCCATACGCCGGGCCATGTCATGTCCGGAGACCGTCATGGCCGACTATTACACGCACTTTTCCTGCCTCCTCGACGTAGGCACCCCCGAAAACGCTGCCCGCGCGCTCAATCTCTACAACGCTCTGGCGGATGACAATGCCGCCGAAGATCCGCCCTCGGATGGCTTCCTGCTCTCCATCCAGCCAGAGCATGGCGGTACGCAACTCTGGATGCGCGATGATGTCACGGGTGACCCTGAGCATGTCATCCAATTCGTCAAACGCTGCGCTGCCGAATTTGGCCTGAGTGGATTGTGGGGTTTCCAGTACGCAAATAGCTGCTCGAAACCGCGCGTCGACGGATTTGGTGGTGGGGCGCATGCCCTTGATCTCGCCACCGGCGAGACAGTGGACTGGATCTATACCGATGGCTGGCTTTCCTCGGTTCTGGAAGGGAGAGATCCCTATGCCTGAGATCATCGAAACCACCGTGTATCGCCTGGGCGAATTGGCCGATGCGGCGAAGGAGAAGGCCCGCGCCTGGTATCGTGAGGGCGGCTTCGACTATGACTGGTACGATGCCGTCTATGAAGATTTCCAGCGTATCGCCGAAATCCTCGGGCTGAACCTCAAGACCCGCACCATCCGGTTGATGGGAGGCGGCACACGGCAAGACCCCTGCATCTGGTTCCGGGGCTTTTCTTCGCAGGGGGACGGTGCCTGCTTTGAATCCTGGTATTCCTACCGCAAACATGCACCGCGCCTGATCCGGGAATACGCCCCGCAGGACACCGAGCTGCACCGCATCGCCGATACACTTCAGGCGATCCAGCGCCGCAACTTCTACCAGCTTCGCGCCGATGCCAGCCATCGCGGCCATTATTATCACGAATACTGCATGTCGATCTCGGTCGAGCGCGATAGTCCGACATACCAGGACATGACCGGCGATGCCGAGGAGACGATCATCGAGGCGCTGCGCGATCTGGCCCGCTGGCTCTACCGCCAGCTTGAGCGCGAATATGCCTATCTGTCTTCGGACGAAGTGGTCGATGAAACCATCGCCGCCAACGAATACACTTTCACCGAAGCCGGTCGCCGCTTCGGCTGATGACGACAAGCGCCCCGCCATCCGGTCGGGGCGCTTTTTGCATGCTGCGCTTTGAGAGTCAGAGGCGGGCCGGAACGGGTTGAGTCCGGGCGGTCAAGAGAGCGCGCTGTCCCGGCTCTTCCATTTCTGCTCTCCTGAGGTTCTCGACATGAACATGGTTTTCCCCGTGACCGATCCGGTCACGCCGCTGGCGGCTGCGCCCGCGATCCTGGCTGCGGCCGATCATCTGCTCCCCTATCTCGAACGCGGTCAGCGCGTCGATGCCGTCACATTGCGCGGCGCTATGGAAACGGCCTTCGGCGCGTCCGATGCCACAGGCGCCTGGGACTGGAAGCTGGCCTATGAGGCCTGCGAAGTCGCTACCGTTCTCTTCCTGCGCAAATACGGAAAGGCGCTTTTCCGTAAAGCCGCGTCTCCGGCTACACGGGTTTCCGTGTTGGCAAAGATCGCGGGACTATTGCCCACGCAGACCCGGCGTTCCGAGGAAAGCCAGAACTTCCAGCAATTTTCGACGCCGATCCCCCTCGGCCTTGCCGCTCTGACAGCCGCCGCGATCACACCTGATGACAGGGTGCTGGAACCGTCCGCTGGCACCGGCCTTCTGGCGATCCTGGCGCAGACCATCGGCGGCTCGCTGATCCTCAACGAACTGGCCGATACCCGCGCTGAACTGCTTGCCGAGCTCTTTCCGGCCTTTGCCGTCAACCGGTTCGACGCCGCCCAGATCGACGATCATCTGGCCCCGGATGCCGTCCCGTCCGTGGTGCTGATGAACCCGCCATTCTCGGTCATGGCCAATGTCAGTGGGCGTGTCGCCGATGCCGCCTACCGCCATGTTGCCTCGGCGCTGGCCCGTCTTGCACCGGGCGGTCGGCTGGTGACGATCACCGGCGCAGGCTTTGGCCCCGAAGCTCCGGCATGGCGGGACGCCTTCATCCGCTTGCAGGCGCGTGGCCGTGTGGTGTTCAGCGCTGCCGTCGACGGCGCGGTCTATGCAAAGCACGGCACCACGATCGACACGCGGCTGACCGTTATCGACAAACTGCCCGCCGACGATCCGGGCATTTTTCCGGTATCGCTAGGGATCGCGCCCGATGTTGCCACGCTGATCGGCTGGATCGAGGCGCAGGTTCCGCCGCGCCTGCCAGTGTCATTGCCGAAGATCGTGGTTTCCGCTTCGGCCACCGCGCCGAAAACCGTGCGAGGCTATCTGGCCCGCTCGGCAGATGCGCGGCCTGCCGCTGCTCCGGCCAACGATCCCGAGGGCGTCGAACTCGCCTATGACACCGTGGACTGGGCACCGCCGGAAGGCGCTCGCCTGTCCGACGCCATCTATGAGGAATATGCGCTGCAATCGCTGCGCATCGCTGGCGCACAGCCGCATCCGACCAAACTCGTGCAATCCGCCGCCATGGCCTCGGTCGCACCGCCGAAGCCTTCCTACCGGCCCATGCTGCCCGCTGACATCTGCGCGCGTCTGTCGGACGCCCAGCTTGAAACGGTGATCTATGCCGGTGAAGCCCATGCCGATCATCTCGCGGGTGCATGGACCGTGGACGAGCATTTCGACAATGTGAGCGCTGCACCCGAGGATGCTGCCGGATCGATCCGCTTTCGCCGGGGCTTCATGCTCGGTGACGGAACCGGCGCTGGCAAAGGCCGCCAGTCCGCCGCCATCATTCTCGACAACTGGCTGCGCGGTCGGCGCAAGGCGATCTGGATCTCCAAGTCCGACAAGCTGATTGAGGACGCGCAGCGCGACTGGGCAGCGCTCGGCATGGAACGGCTGCTTGTCACGCCTTTGTCGCGCTTCCCTCAAGGCGCAAAGATCACGCTCTCGGAAGGCATCCTTTTTACCACCTATGCCACGCTGCGATCCGACGACAGGGGCGAGAAGGTTGCGCGCGTCAAACAGATCGTTGAATGGTTGGGGTCCGATTTCGATGGAGCCATCATATTCGACGAAAGCCATTCCATGCAGAATGCCGGTGGCGGAAAAGGCGAACGGGGCTATGTCGCGGCCTCACAGCAAGGACGTGCGGGCCTGCGGCTCCAGCACGCGCTGCCTGATGCCCGCGTGGTCTATGTCTCGGCGACCGGCGCCACTACCGTCCACAATCTCGCCTATGCGCAGCGCCTTGGCCTCTGGGGCGGTGAGGATTTTCCGTTCCAGACCCGCGCCGAGTTCGTCGAGGCGATCGAAGCCGGTGGCGTTGCGGCCATGGAAGTGTTGGCCCGCGACCTGCGATCACTCGGCCTCTATACCGCCCGCTCGCTCTCCTATGATGGCGTCGAATATGAACTGGTCGAACACCAGCTCACGGACGAACAGCGGCACATCTACGACTCATATGCTGCCGCCTTCGCTGTCATTCATGGGAACCTAGACGCGGCGATGGAAGCCGCCAACATCACCGGCAGCGAAGGGACGCTGAACCGGCAGGCCAAATCCGCCGCCCGCTCGGCTTTCGAGAGCACCAAGCAGCGCTTCTTCGGCCACCTCCTGACCTCCGTGAAAACCCCGACCCTGATCCGGTCCATCGAGGCCGATCTGGAAGCGGGTCATGCCGCTGTTATCCAGATCGTCTCGACCGGCGAAGCGCTGATGGAACGGCGGCTTTCCGAGATCCCGACCGAGGAATGGAACGATATTTCCGTCGACGTTACGCCGAGGGAATATGTCGGCTCGTATTTGCAGCATTCCTTCCCGGCACAGCTCTATGAGCCGTTTACCGATGGCGAAGGCAATCTCTCATCCCGCCCCGTCTTCCTCGATGGTCAGCCGGTGGAATGCCGCGAAGCTGTAGCGCGGCGCGACAAGATGCTGGAGCAGTTGGGTTCGCTTCCACCCATTCCGGGGGCGCTCGATCAGATCGTGCAGCGCTTCGGCACGGATATGGTGGCCGAGGTCACAGGACGTTCGCGCCGGATTGTGCGCAAGGGCGAAGGGGCATCGGCCCGTCTTGCGGTCGAAAACCGTGCGTCTTCTGCCAACCTTGCCGAGACGACGGCCTTCATGGATGACCAGAAGCGCATCCTGGTGTTCTCGGATGCCGGTGGCACAGGGCGCAGCTATCACGCCGAACTCTCGGCGCGAAACCAGCGGCTGCGCGTCCATTACCTGCTGGAACCGGGCTGGAAGGCCGATGCCGCGATTCAGGGGCTGGGCCGCACAAACCGGACCAATCAGGCGCAGCCGCCGCTGTTCCGGCCCGTCGCCACGGACGTCAAAGCCGAGAAGCGTTTCCTCTCGACCATCGCCCGCCGCCTCGACACGCTGGGCGCGATCACACGCGGCCAGCGCCAGACCGGCGGACAAGGGCTTTTCCGTCCCGAGGACAATCTGGAATCCGCCTTTGCCCGCGATGCGCTGCGCCAGCTCTATCTGCTGATCGTGCGCGGCAAGGTCGAGGGATGCTCGCTCGAACGGTTTGAATCCGCCACCGGACTGAAGCTGATGGACAGCAACGGTGTGAAGGATGACCCACCGCCGATCACCACCTTCCTGAACCGCCTGCTGGCACTGACCATCGAGTTGCAGGGCATCCTGTTCACCGCCTTCGAGCAGCTTCTGCAGGCCCGGATCGACGGGGCGATTGCATCGGGCACCTATGACATGGGGCTGGAAACGTTGAAGGCCGAAAGCTTCATCGTCACAGACCGGCAAGTGATCCATACCCATCCCGGCACCGGGGCGGAAACCCGGCTGCTGACGCTGACCGAGCGCAAGCGCAATCAGCCCATCACGCTCGATGCCGCCCTGGCCGAGTTGGATGATCCACGAGCAAGACTGCTCATCAACGAGCGATCCGGTCGCGCTGCCGTGCAGATCCCGACCACCAGCGTCATGCTGGATGACGGGGAGATCGAACGGCGCGTCCGGCTGATCCGGCCCATGGAGGCGATGAACATTCCGGTGCGGGCGATGGGCGAGACCCATTGGCTTGAGGCCGACCGTGCGGCCTTCACGATGGCCTGGAAGACGGAACTGGCCGAGGTGCCGGAGTTCACCGACAGCATCCTGCATATGGTGACGGGGCTGCTTCTGCCAATCTGGAAGCGCCTGCCGCAGGACTCCTCCCGCGTCTATCGCCTCCAGACCGACGAAGGCGAACGCGTCATCGGTCGCCGGGTCTCGCCGGCCTGGGCTGCCAATGCCTCGACCAGTGGCGTCACCAGCAGCCTGACACCGCATTCCGCCTATGCCGCGCTGATCGAAGGTCGCACGATCCTTGATCTCGCCGAGGGGCTTCAACTGCGCCGCGTCCGGGTCATGGGCACCAACCGGATCGAACTGACCGGTTTTACGGACGTGATGCGCGACCGGCTGCGGGCTTATGGTCTCTTCAGCGAGATCATCTCTTGGAAACTGCGCTTCTTCGTACCCGTTGATGCAACGGGACCGGCGATCATCGGCAAACTGCTTGACCGCTTCCCGGTCGAGCGGATCGGTGAGCGGGAGGCCGCGTAATGGCGCGTCTCAACGCTTCCGAACTGGCGCAGCGTCTCGGCCGACAGGCCGAGGCGGTGTGCCGCCACTATCTCTCCAATGGCCGCAAACAGGGCAATTACTGGCAGGTTGGCGATGTCCGAAACACAGCTGGCCGCTCCATGTTCGTCCGGCTGCACGACAGCGTGAAAGGCGTCGCCGGAAAGTGGCAGGACTCGGCCACGGGTGAATATGGCGATCTGCTCGATGTGATCAGGGACTCGCTTGGTCTGATCGATTTCGCAGACGTTGCCGAAGAAGCCCGGCGCTTCCTCAGCCTGCCGCATCCAGACCTTGACCTGCCACACCGTCCGCCCCGGACGCCAGCACCATCGGGTTCATCGGAGGCCGCACGCCGCCTCTGGCGCATGACGCAGCCGCTCATCGGCAGTACCGCAGAAGCGTATTTGCACGGACGCGGCATTACGGATTTACGCCAGACCGCAAATCTGCGCTTCCATCCGAACTGCTACTGGCGGCCCGACGGCGATGGGCCGACCGAAACATGGCCCGCCATGATCGCCGCCGTCACCGATCTCGATGGCAGGATTACCGGCGTGCACCGCACATGGCTGGCCCCGCACGGTTCCGGCAAGGCACCTGTCGATCCGTCAAGGAAGGCAATGGGCGACCTGCTCGGACATGCGGTTCGTTTCGGTGATGCGCAGGATGTCATGGCGGCGGGAGAAGGTATCGAAACCATCCTGTCGCTGCGGCAGGCTATGCCCACCATGCCGATGGTTTCCGCGCTCTCGGCCGGACATCTCGCCGCCATCCTGTTTCCGCCGCAACTGCGCAGGCTCTATATCGTCCGCGATAACGATCCGGCAGGGGACAGCGCGCGTGATAGTCTGGTGGACCGGGCGCATCGGGTCGGTATCGAGGCCATCGCACTCTCGCCTATGATGGGGGACTTCAACGAAGATCTCGCAGCGCGCGGGCTGGATGCCGTTCGGGCAGAAGTCCGGGTGCAAATCGCGCCCGAGGACGTCAACCGCTTCATGGCTTCGATAGCATAGGCGGTATGGGGGGCGTGATCGGGGCGTTCCGATCCTGTCATGTGCACGGGGTGCATCTGTCATCGGCAAGAGGTCCGCGCCTTGGCCTTCTGAGAGGGCGAGCGGCCCACAAACGGCCCGGTCAGGCAATGGCGGCGCCCGACTGATTTCCGTCGGCGGCAGAGCCGCCTTTACAGCGCGAAACAAATCAGCCGGGCTTTGCCATCAAGGCCTTCGCCAGGGCTCAGGCTGCCAGACCGTTCCGCCCGTGGGCTTTCGTCGCCACGAAGGCCGCGACGGTCGCGGTCCTGCCGAAGGACGCATCCCATGTACGCACATGACGATTTTGAACCCGATCACACCTCTTCACCGACCGGCCACGCCATCGAAGAGCTTCAGCTCTATGGCTATCGTCCCTCGGAAGACGAAGCCGATCCCCGGATCACGCCCGAAGATCACGTCATCCAGGGCGCAGTCTCCGATATCTTCGACGCCCTGATTTCCACCATGGTCGACACCAGCCTCGATTTCGACCTCGACGAAATCCTCTGGTCCACCGTCAACACCTTCCACCGCGCTGTAGAGCGGATCGAGACGAAACTCGACGATAACGAGCAGGTACAAAAGCGCCTTCAGCGCGAACAGGATGGCAGCGAGGTCAAATCCGTCCAGCTTGAAACCCTGATCGGCGCAGGCCAAAGCCTGATCGAGCGCCGCGACAGCATGGAAACCTTCCGCGATGCCGCCGCCGACATCTACCTGCGCACCACCGGAACGCCCTGGTCGCAACGCTCCGGTTCACGGGTCAACCATCGCCAGATGACCTCGGCCATGATCGACAGCCGCGACTTCATCGCCGCCAAACGCCGGGCTGACAACGAGGTGCTGCTGCCCGCCGGACCGAAAATCGCCTTCTCGGGCGGTGACACCACCGATCACCGGACGATCTGGGCCAAGCTCGATCAGGTCCACGCCAAGCACCCGGACATGGTGCTCATGCACGGCGGATCGCCCAAGGGTGCGGAACGCATCGCGGCCACCTGGGCCAATAACCGCAAGGTCGCACAGGTCGCCTTCAAACCCGACTGGGCAAAACATGCCAAGGCAGCACCTTTCAAGCGCAACGACCAGATGCTCGGCATTATGCCAATCGGGGTCATCATTTTCCCCGGCACGGGCATTCAGGACAACCTGGCCGATAAGGCCCGCAAGATGGGCATCCCGGTCTATCGCTTCGGGACCGGCAGCACGTAAGCGCTGCCTTCCCACCTCATCATGAGCATGACGATAGCGCCCGTCTATCATTCCGTGCCGCCCAGACAGGCATATTCATGCTATATGTCGTTCTGCGCTGTGGTGGTGGTGGAAGGCGCAACCGTCCAACTTTTTGCACGGAGACACCACCATGATCGTTCTCGGAATCCTCGTTTCCATCGCGGCCATCGGCACCATGTGCTGGTTGCTGTTCAATCTCGCCGTTTTCGTCCTGCCGTTCTTTATCGGTCTGAACGCAGGCATCTGGGCCTATGGCACAGGAGCTGGCTGGCTCGGCGGCATCGTCGTCGGTCTTCTCGCCGCCGGTTTGACACTGGCCGTCGGTCAGGGCCTGCTCATGCTGATTCGCCCGATCTGGGCGCGTCTGCTGATTGCTCTGGCCTTCGTGGCTCCGGCGGGGATGGCCGGGTTCTATGCCACGCTTGGTATCGTCAAGCACATGATGCCGTCTGAGACATGGCAGCTCATCTTCTCGGTGATCGGGGCGATTGCGGTGGGCGTGACGGCGTTCCTGCGCGTTGCAGGCACGGCGGAGATCGGGCCGGAGAACGAGGCCGTCGCGCGCGTGTAAAAATGCCTTGGGCGGTTACTTTGAGCCCAGACTCACCGATGCTGCGGGGCGCGCGAATGTCGGCTTTCGTCCGGCGCGTCGCACCATGATGGAGTTAGTCAGCTTCCACCAAGTCACTCCGGGCATCGCGGATGATCATCCACGACGAATGCAGGAAAAGCCCCGCGATCGCGAACGCGACGATCAGGTCGGGCCATGCACTGCCAAGCCACGCGACCAGCCCGGCGGCGATGACCACGGCGAGGTTGCCGATGGCGTCGTTGCGAGAGAACAGCCAGACGGCTCGCATATTGGCATCACCCTTGCGGTGCTTTAGCAGCGGCAGCACCGCGAGGATGTTTACGATCAGCGCACCTACCGCGAAGGCTCCCATCAACCCGGCTTCTGGCGTGGTCTGGTTGAGGACACGCCAGAGCGTGCTGCCGACAACGCCAAGGCCCAGAAGGCCCAGAAACACGCCTTGGATCATCGCCGCCCGCGCCCGCCATGTCAGGCTCCAGCCGATGGCGAGCAGGCCCAGAAACGTGATCGCACCATCGCCCAGAAAATCGAGCGCGTCTGCCTTCAGCGCCTGCGAACCGGACAAGAACCCGCCGAACATTTCGACCACGCCGTATCCGAGATTGAGCGCGACCACGATCCAGAGCGCGCGGCGATAGCTCGGGTCCTTGTAGGCCGGATCGGACGATGTATCGCCGTCCTCGATCTTCTCGAAACCGTAGCCGGTCGCGTCGAGCGCGGGCCGCACTTTCGGCAGATCGCCGTCCGCGATCCGCAATGTCATGATGTGGGTGGCGGCGGACACTTTCACGTCGCCTTCGGCCACGCCCGCAGACCGGGCCGCGCGCTCGATCTCGGCGGCATCTTTCGCGCAGTCCATGCCTTGCACCCGCATTCGGATCGGGGAGGAGGCTGTCGCCAACTTGCTGTTATCGGGCTGGCTCATGTGCGATCCTTTTTGTGGTGGCGGGCGAAAAGGTACGCTGCTAACGTATCAGTGGATAATGATATGACAGCGCAAACATTCAAGACGATCTTTCGGTATGATCGACACCTGTTGGAATCATTCACTGGAAGGATCGAAATCATGCCGAAGGGCTCGGACCTGTTTGTCGCTGCGTTGGAGAACGAGGGCGTCGACCGCATCTTCGGCGTGCCGGGCGAGGAGAACCTCGACCTCCTGGAGTCGCTGCGCACCTCCAGTATCGAGTTGGTCCTGACCCGTCATGAGCAGGCTGCGGCCTTCATGGCCGCGACGCATGGGCGGCTTACGGGCAAGCCCGGCGTCTGCCTGGCGACGCTCGGACCAGGCGCGCTCAATTTCTCGACCGGCGCGGCCTATGCGCATCTCGGCGCGATGCCGATGATTCTCATCACCGGCCAGAAGCCGGTGATGAGCGCCAGGCAGGCCCGCTTCCAGATCGTCGATATCGTTGCGTCGATGAAGCCGCTGACCAAGATGACGCGTCAGATCGTCAATCCGGCAGCCATCCCCGCGACGGTGCGCGACGCTTTCAGGGTCGCGATGGAAGAGCGGCCGGGGCCGGTGCATCTCGAACTGCCGGAAGATGTCGCGGGCGCGGAGGTCGAGAATGTCTCCGTCATTCCGCTCCACGCGCTGGAGCGACCGGTGCCCCATCCCGCCGCGCTCGACAGTGCAGCCGAGATGATCCGCACTGCAAAACGTCCGCTCGTCATGATCGGCGCGGCGGGAAACCGGCCTTCGCTGGTTGAGCCGCTCTCGACCTTCGTTGCACGGACCCGCCTGCCCTTTTTCAATACGCAGATGGGCAAAGGAGCCGTCACAGGCGGCTCCAACCTTTATATGGGAACCGCGGCGCTCTCGGAGGGCGACTACGTGCACGAGGCGGTCGACCGTGCTGACCTGATCGTCGCCATCGGTCACGACACTGTCGAGAAGCCGCCCTTCCTCATGAAAAGCGCGGGCGGACCGAAGGTCGTCCATGTCGGCTATCAATCCGCTACAGTCGAACAGGTCTACCATCCGGATTTTGAGGTGATCGGCGATATCGGGGCCGCGGTCGAGGCGCTTGCCGACCGGCTCGAAGGGAAACTTTCGTCCGACGACGGAATGCTCGAACTGCGTCAGCGAATTCTCGCCCGCATCAATGACCGCGCCGAGGAAGACCGCTTCCCGGTCACACCGCAGCGGCTCGTCCATGACGTTCGTAAGGTAATGCCCGAAGACGGCATCGTCTGCCTCGACAACGGAATGTACAAGATCTGGTTCGCCCGCAACTACCGCACCCATGTCGCCAACACGCTGCTTCTCGACAATGCGCTCGCCACGATGGGCGCCGGCCTGCCCTCGGCGATGATGGCGGCGATGTGCCATCCCGGTCGCCGCGTTATGGCGGTGTGCGGCGATGGCGGCTTCATGATGAACTCGCAGGAGATGGAAACCGCAGTGCGGCTTGGGCTGAACCTCGTCGTGGTCATCCTCAACGACAGCGCCTATGGCATGATCCGCTGGAAACAGGCCGTCGACGGCTTCCCGGATTTCGGCATGAGCTTCGGCAATCCCGATTTCGTGCGCTATGCCGAAGCCTATGGCGCGAAGGGTTCGCGTGTGACGGCGGTGGAGGACCTCGTGCCGACGCTCGAGGCTGCCTTCGCAGGCGGTGGCGTCCATCTGGTCGATGTGCCGATCGACTATTCCGAGAATACGCGCGTGCTGGTCGATGAGTTGCGCAACCGCACCCCCGATGTGGAATGCGCGTGATCGAGGTGGAAGGAGACCGGCAATGCTGAAGGTCGTGCAGGCATTCGATCGTGCGCCGATCGCGGAGATCGAGACCGACGACGCCACCGCACTGGAGCGCAAGCTGAAAGCCGCCGAGCGTGTCTTCAAGGATCGCGACGGCTGGCTCGAACCGCACCAGCGCATTGCGGTCCTGCGCAAGCTGGCCGCGCTGATGGAAGAAAAACGCGATCATCTCGCCATGCAGATCGCGCGCGAGGGCGGCAAGCCGCTGCCCGATGCCATCGTCGAGACGAACCGCGCCATCGACGGGGTCCACAACGCTGTCGACGAGCTGCGCAATTTCGCCGGACGCGAAATACCCATGGGCCTTTCTGCCGCAGCGGAGAACCGCTGGGCCTTCACGACCAAGGAGCCCATCGGCGTCGTCGCGGCGATCTCGGCCTTCAATCATCCACTGAACCTGATCGTCCATCAGGTCGCGCCGGCCATCGCGGTGGGCTGCCCGGTCATCGTCAAGCCGGCGATCACGACGCCGCTGTCCTGCATCGACTTCGTGGCGCTTGCCCACGAGGCAGGCCTGCCCGAACCCTGGTGCCAGAGCTTCATCACGCAGGACAACGATCTGGCCGAAAAGCTGGCGACCGACGGGCGGATCGCCTTCCTGAGCTTCATTGGTTCGACCAGGGTCGGCTGGTCGCTGCATGCCAAGCTGCCACATGGCGCGCGTTCGGCACTGGAGCATGGCGGCGCCGCGCCGGCCATCGTCGACCGCAGCGCCGATCTCGGCAAGGTGATCGAGCCGATCGTCAAGGGCGGCTACTACCATGCCGGGCAGGTCTGCGTGTCCACACAGCGCATCTTCGTCCACGACGACATCGCCGAGGATTTTACGCAGAAGCTCGTCGCCCGCGTCGAAAGACTGCGGACCGCCGACCCCATCTTGAAAGACACGGAGGTCGGGCCTCTAATTCTGCCGCGCGAGGTGGACAGGGTCGCGAGATGGATCGAGGAAGCAGTCGACGGCGGCGCCACGCTGGCGACCGGCGGCAAGCGCCTTTCCGAGACGACGTTGCAACCGGCGGTGCTGCTCGATCCCCCGGCCGAAGCGAAGATATCGACGCATGAGGTTTTCGGTCCTGTGGTCGCGGTCTATCGCTATGACGATCTCGACGACGCCATCCGTCAGGCCAACGCGTTGCCGACTGCCTTCCAGTCCAGCATCTTCGCGCAGGATATCGACATCGCAATGCGCGCGGCCAATCGGCTCGATGCCTCGGCCGTGATGATCAACGATCCCACCGCCTTCCGTACGGACTGGATGCCGTTCGCCGGCCGCAGGGAGTCCGGCTACGGCACCGGCGGAATCCCCTACACCATGCGCGACATGACGCAGGAGAAGATGATCCTGATGCGCAAAAGCTGAATACGGGGCGCTGTCGTTCAAGCCGTGAAGACGCGGCTACGCCATCCACCTCGAAACGAAGGAGGCACAGGATTTGGTTAGGCGATTTGACGTCATAGTCGTCGGAGCGGGACAAGCCGGGCCGTCGCTCGCCGAGCAAAAGCCGGACAGGTGACGGGAGCGACACGACTTCCGCTTGGGATCGAACTGACGCTCCTGAGCGCAACGGATCCAGGTGTTTATCGGTTCAGTTGCGAAAGCCACTGCGTCAGCATGGCTGCACCTGCGCGCTCGAGGCAGGGAGAGCATATCGTTGAGCATCAGCGCGCAATCAGGATGTGTTCGAGATCCTTCAGTGCGGCGGCAGCGGTGGCGCGCGGCTCGGTTCCGGATCCCATCGCAACCGTCTCGCCCATTTCCTCAATGGTGATGCGGATCGCTTTGTTCTTTCCTCGCACCCGATACACTGGAACTGCGGGCAAAGCTCTTCCGGGGCCTAAGCGATCCCAGCCGTCTGACGATCCTCGATGCGCTGGTGTCGGACGAACGCAACGTGCAGGAAATCGTCGGGCATACGGGTTTGGGTCAGCCCAACGTCTCGAACCATCTGCGCTGTCTGCTGGAATGCGGGCTGGTCAGTCGCCGCAGCAAAGGCCGCTTCGTTCGGTATCGTCTGGCGGACAGGCGGGTCGCCGATCTCATCCGTGATGCAGATCAGCTACTTGCCTCGACAGCCAACGGAGTTGATGCCTGCCAAAGCTATACGGACTAACCGGCGCGACCTGCTGCAATGTCCTATCGGTGCGCCAAACCTGAAGCAGCCATCTGCGCATCCGCAGCGAATGCACCCTTTGTCCGCAGAGCAGTCATTGCCTCTGTCATACCATAATTGCTTTCCTACCCGTAGCGGGCTTGACGGCAACCGGACCTGTGGACGGAAACTTTGCATCCACTTAAACCGCAATGATCCGTTGGTGGCGACCAGAAGCGGATGCGAATTATCTTCCATCTTCTTCAGGAAAATGGTGGCAGACAGCGACCAAGCATCGGATCAGCAAGCTTGAGGCACAGACGCGGCCCGTAAGTGCGCAGAACGGTCAGCTCCAGCGTTTGTGGACCGACCAGAATCCGGTTGGGCGATGCCGGAGGAACAGGCCAGGAAGAGAGATGCGCATGGCCTGAGACGCAGGGTGACAGGCAAGGCCGGTATTACCCGTCTAGTCATCATGATGGGCCTCAAGATTGCCACGTCTCCGTTCAGCCCCCGTGTCTCGACCGCTGCAAACGGCCTCTTCAATGGCCTGATCTGGCCGAAGAACAGCGCGATGCGCTTCGACCGCTTTAGCGCAACAGCGTCGTCACAACTTTCTTCCCCTGCCGGCAAAGCCGCCATTCCGCGCGGAACAAGAAAGTTTCTCCTGTGCTGTCCAGCCCCTTTGGGGTGCGCCAGCGTTCGTCTCCGGCCGGTCGATCGCCATAGAGGCCGCAATGGTGCGGGCTCGGAAACGGAAATCGGAGACTTAAAATGGCAACCATCGGCACCTTCAAGAAGACCGGCTCGAACGAATTCACCGGCGAAATCGTCACCCTCAGCGTCCAGGCCAAGGGCGTGCGCATCATCCCCGACCTGCGCGCCACCGGCGAGAACGCCCCCAGCCACCGCGTTCTGGTCGGTCGCGCCGAAATCGGCGCCGCCTGGTCCAAGCGCTCCAACGAGGGCCGTGACTATCTGGGCCTCAAGCTGGACGATCCAAGCTTCAACGCTCCGATCTACGCCAATCTCTTCGACGAAGAAGACGGCGAAACCTTCTCCCTCATCTGGTCCCGCCCCAACGGTCGCCGCGGCGACTGAGGCGCGGAACAAAGGCTCCGACCGCAAGGTCGGGGCCTTTCCCGTGCCCGCGGGAAAGCCGCCAGGCCCGGTGACCTGTCCGGGCTGGAACTGCTCAGCCGGTCAGGATCGGGATCATGGTTTTCACATGGGCGTCGATCCGTTCCAGCACGAGCGGGGGGATCACTTCGCGTTCCGGCAGGGTCCACCATTTTGCATCGATGCGTTTCACCGTCTCGACAACGGCCTTGAGCACGGCTGGCTCGGGAAGCCTTGCCCGATTGGCAAACGTCTTCCAGCGGGCCGGGGCCAAGCCCTTGAAGGCCCGCTCGCCGCCCAGAGACAGCGCCAGCCCATCTGCCGGAATATAGGGCACGGTCGAAAGCATGTCGTAGATCGGTGCAAGAACGGGCCTGTCGCCGTCGCCCGGATAGATCAGCGACCAGTTCTTGAGGTGCATGTCGCCATTGCCCATGACCACCGAGAAGGTCAGCCGCCGGACAAACTCCAGCGCGGCGAACGGCGAGATCGCAACATTCAGCACAGAGGCGATATCGTGGGAGGCGGCGCCATCATATTTGCGCGCCGGGTACAGGCCGAAAACCTGCGCGAAATCCTCGATATGGATGCGCTGCCCGTCTGCCCCGCGATCAAAACGCCGCACGAGCAGGACCAGCCCCTCGGCAAGTGTTTCAAACTCTTCGGGAATGCCCTCGAACTGGTCTCGGCTGACCAGCTCCCGCTCGGGCACATCCATGCCGATGGCTTCGGCAAGCGCGAGGTTCGCGAACTCGTTTTCCGACACGCCCGGAAAGGCGGTTGAGGGGAATTTCGCAATATATTGGCCCTCGTCATCCCCGAGCGGCAAGGTCAGCCCGCCGCCCTTGCCGGTGTTCTTCATCACCGAGAGCTTCATCTGCACGCCCGCCAGCGAGAAGCGGGCCTTGGGCCGCCCTTGGGATGGCGCCGCCCCGATGCCGGGTTGCCCTTCACTGGGCAGCACACGCACAGCCCCCGGCAAGTCCGCACCAAGGGTGGCCAGGAGGTCGAAATCATTCCCCGACCGTACATTGCCCGCATGGTGCTTTTCCATCGCCTCACGCAGCCGGTCTTCGGGCAGCAGGTTGGCAAAGAAGGGCGGCAGGCTGCCTGCGACAGGTCGCGGATCCTTGCGCAAGCCCCCTGATGCCGCGCGCAGTGACAGGCTCAGAACCGGAATGCCGCCGGTCGCGCGATAGGCCGGATCAAGGCTGAAGGCGTTGAAATCACCAGGCGTCCTGACGATCGTGCCAACCTTCGCACTGTTCAGGAACACGTCCAGCGCGGTGATGGTCTCAGCGGTACGGACGGCTGTCATCGTCGCTCTCCGGTTGCGGGCTGAAGGCCGGATGATCATCCTCGGCCTCGGGGCGCAAAAGCGCCTCGATGGCGGGCACCATTGCCTGCGGGACCAGCATCATTTCCAGCCCAAGCGCCCTGGCAATGTTGATCAATGTCGTGGTGCGCGCAGCCGCCGCCCCCGTCTCGATGTCGCGGTAGCGCGGGCGCGAAATGCCCGCAAGATCGGCCACCTGCTCCTGGGTCAACCCCGCTGTAAGACGCGCGCGGCGAAAATGGTCGCCGATCAGCCCCAGTGTTTCTTCTTCCGCCTTCATGTGATGCCTTTACGGATCATTTTTGCTGCATTGATCTGGATGGGTATCATGTCCAGCGCAAAACGCAAAGAAAATGATCTCCAAACATATCGAAATCATTTTCCATGAATCGTTTAAGGATCATCTTGCGCTGATCGGCGTTGCGGCCAGCACAAGTGCTGCAATTGCGGCATACAGGCGAATCAGTCGGGCTGCATGCTCAACCGTGCAGATAACGCCCTGGCCAGATTCGACGATTTCGTATGGCGTATTGGGCGAAGGCGACTAAAATAGCCGTAGTTCTGGAATGCGCGCCGGTCGCGATGGGAGGTGATCATGCATGATCACCGCTCGACAGTCGCGGGCCGCACGCGCGTTGCTGGGTTGGACGCAGGAGACGCTCGCTGACAAGGCCCGAATATCGCTGACTGCCCTGAAACGCCTTGAGTCCGAGAACCGGCTCGAGGTGTATGAGACAACGCGGGATCAGGTGCGCCGGGCGCTTGAAGCAGCAGGGATTGTTCTCCTATCCACGGATCGCGGGCAAGGAGTGTTGCTGGTACATGGCCAAGACGAGAAGAGACACCGACAGATCCATGACGCCTGACGGGCGCGGGCGGCATCATCGATCCGCTGCAGCGGCCTGTGCTCTGTGGCGACCCGCGACATGACATCTCCGCTTCCCCCCTTCGACGATATTGCACCTGTTAGCGACGAGCTGACCGAATATGACCGCGCGCATATCAAGCTCTATATGCGGCTGCTCGATGCCGCCGATGATGGGGCGGAATGGGCCGAAGCCGTCAATGTGCTGTTTGGAATTGATCCTGTTCGGGAACCTGAACGCGCCCGGCAGGTCCATGACAGCCATCTGGGACGGGCGCGCTGGATGACACAGAGCGGCTATCGTCAGCTGCTGCGTCATCCGACAAATCGGACCTGACCTCGCCGCCGTCGCACCAGTGATGCCTTCAGAGCATCACCCCATGTCTTTTTTACGGCTTCCATCTCGGTAGAGGCGCCGCAATTCTTTCACGCTCCACCTGTGCAGTTTCAACCAGGAGCGGAGCAATGAAGCCGGATACATCCCGCTGGCGAGACCAGGACCAGTATGAATTCTACGATGCGCTGCCCGTTGAGGGCGTCGCCTGGGAATGCCTGCGCCGTAACGCGTCCTATCAGGCCAGTTTCGATGACCTTGTAGCGCAAGGCGCCGGGCATCTTCCCCTTGCAGATCACGTCCAACATCGCTGGGGGTTGCGATTTCCCGGCAGACCCCGGCTTTTCCGCGCTCGACCAACCGGTCATCTGGTCGCGTGTTGCCAATCCGGACATGCTGATGCTCGGGGCAGCGCCCGATTTTCTTCCGTCTTCTCCGTCCGCTTTATCGGTCGATCTTGCTGATGCCATCTGCGGACCAGAGGGGACATATGGTGTCTGTGATGCCAGAGACGGCGTTCAATATCTGATCCTCACCGGCACCGATGCCAATTCGCAGCCGGCGATCATCCTGCCCCTTGACGAAAATCTGCCGGATCAGCTCGAAGCCATTCTCAGGCTCTGGCACATGCTGGCCGGGAAACCCGCGCGCCGCGACCCCAGGATGACGCCGTATCAGCGCCGGCGGTTCCGCCTGATGATGCAAGCCGCTGACGGAAACGCCAACCACGCGACCTATCGTGAGATTGCCATCGCCATCTACGGAGAGGCGCGCGTTCGCGCTGAGCCGTGGAAGACATCGGCTTTGCGCGCCTCTGTCATCGCCCTTGTCCGATCTGCCGCCGCGCTGATCGACGGCGGTTATCAGGACCTTTTGCGCCATCGTCGCAAACCCTGACACTGACGTCTGATCGAGGGTGAGGATTTTACCCCTTCGATCTTCCTCATCCCCCATGCCGCCGCGCCTTCGCCACCGTGCGCATGTCATGCCGTTGATCGTCAGCGGCATCCTGCACAACCACGGAGGCCACCCCATGCGACCTGATCTCGCCGCCTTGCCGCCACGCTACCTGCGCACCAAGGAAGCCGCCGATTTTCTCAGTCTGTCCGCGCGCACGCTTGAAAAGCACAGAACCTACGGAACGGGACCTGCCTATCACAAGCTCGGCGGCCGCGTTGTCTATTCGGTCGAGGATCTCGCAGCCTGGGTTGCGCGCGGATCGGTTACCTCCACGTCGGACCCACGCGGACAGGTTCTCCCGGCGAAACCTCTGCCGCCGACCGCATTCACCTCGCCCAAGCGCATTACGCGCTGAACACGGCGGTCAGCCCTTGATGGCAGCGCAGCACCCATCCGCCTCGGAACGCGGGCAACTCGATCTGTTTCGAGCGCTTCCCGGTGAACTCGCGCCACGAGACGCGCAGGATCTCATGGCCTATCCTTTCTTTTCCCTTTCCAAATCGCACCGTATCCGCCCGATTGACTTTGCCCTGGGCAACGTCTCGATCCGTGTCGAAGCTGTTCCCGATCACGGTATGGCGACGATCTGGGACGCCGATATACTGATCTGGGCGGCCAGCCAGATCGTGGAAGCGCGGGACGCCGGTCTGCGCACGTCGCGCCTGATGGCGGCAACGCCTTATGAAATCCTGACATTCACAGGGCGCGGAACCTCCCTGAGGGACTATCAGCGCCTGAAGGCGGCGCTGGACCGGCTGCAATCGACCACGGTTGCAACCTCGATCCGCCAGCGCGCGAATGGACGGCGACATCGTTTTTCGTGGATCAACGAATGGCACGAGCGGACCGATGCCAATGGCCGCCCGGACGGCATCGAGATGATCGTGCCCGACTGGTTCTACAGTGCGGTTCTGGATGACGCCCTGATCCTCACCATCGACCGGGCCTATTTCAATCTGACCGGCGGGCTGGATCGCTGGCTCTATCGCTTGGTGCGCAAGCATGGTGGGCGGCAGAAAAACGGTTGGCGGTTCGACTTCCGTCACCTGCACCAGAAATCGGGCAGTCTGTCGCCGTTCAAGCGCTTCGCCTTCGAGCTGCGCGACATTATCCGCCGCCAGCCACTGCCCGGCTACACCCTGTTCGCCGAGGTCGAAACCGGAGGCCGGATGCTGCTCGCTTTCGAGCCTGTCCCGGCCTGTGGAAAACCTGTGGATAGTCTCGTGCTATCGGGAACCCGGACTATCGTGCCATCAGGAACCGGAGGCTCGTGCTATCGGGAACCCAAACACCTCCTATCCTTCGGTAACAAAAGCGAAAATCGCGCCCTTAACTTAGAGTCTAACACAGAATCTAACTTTGAAGAGCGGCGGCGCGATGTGGAAAAGCTCATCGCGAAGGCTGGTGCGGCCCTCAGATCGGGTGCCCATAAAAGCAAGCTGACACCCCCAAAGCAAGGATCGCCTGCGTCAACAAGCACGCCTGAACTTCCTCTCGGCAAACCGGGAGGACGGCGATGATTGTTGCGCTCCTCAATCAAAAAGGCGGCGTGGGCAAGACGACGCTGGCGCTGCATCTCGCCGGAGCCTGGGCCGCGGAAGGCCAGCGCGTCATCCTGATCGATGCCGACCCGCAAGGTTCCGCACTCGACTGGTCGGAGCGGCGTAGCCATGAAGGGCTGCCAAGGCTGTTCACCGTCATCGGACTTGCCCGCGATACCCTGCACAGGGAAGCGCCGGAACTGGCGCGTGACGCCGATCATGTCGTCATTGATGGTCCGCCCCGTGTCGCTGGCCTGATGCGCTCTGCGCTGCTTGCAGCCGATCTGGTGCTGATCCCGGTGCAGCCATCCCCCTTTGACGGCTGGGCATCAGCCGAAATGCTGGTGCTTCTGAATGAAGCACGCGTCTATCGCCCGGAGCTGTCCGCCCGTTTTCTGCTGAACCGATGCGGTGCGCGCACCATCATCGCCCGCGAAACGGCCGAGACACTGGCTGACCATGATCCACCCTTGCTGGCCACAACGGTCGGCCAGCGTGTCGCCTTTGCAGACGCCGCACAGACCGGACGGCTGGTCTCCGAAACCGATGGCGGCGAACGGGCCGCACAGGAGGTCACAGCGCTGGTGGCCGAGATCGATGGCCTCGGTATCAGGAAGATCGTGCCATGACACGTCTGCCCGTCAAATCCGGCTTCGCATCGCGTCCGGGCAATCCCGATAGCTGGGTCAGGGCCGCCGATGCGCCGGTAACAGGAAAGATGGCTGCCGAGGCGTTTACCGCCCGCCTGACCATCGACATCACGCCCGAGCTACGCGGGCGCATCAAGGTCGCTGCCTTCCGGCGCGGCGTCACGGTCGCCGTGATGTTGCGCGAGCTGCTGGTCCGCGAGTTTCCACCCACCGAAGGAGATCAGCCATGACCGGCAAGACCGCGTGTGCAGTGCATGAACATCCGCGGCCGGGCGGACCAGCTCCGTTCACCACATTGGTCGAACTGACCTTCCAGAAGAAGAAGGTCGAGCGCTGGATCAGGTTCGGTCACAAGAGCTTTGAGCAGATCATCGACCGCCGCTGCAGTCTGATCGGTTTTGCGCCCGAAAGCATCTTTGCCTTCGTCCGCTGGGCCTCCAACGATTACGGCACCATCGTCTCGCGGCTCGACATCCTGCGCGCCGTTGGTCGCGGCGAACCGTACCAGACCGTGCCCTTCGTTCGTCCTGGCTGCGAGATCCTGCTGCGTATTGATGGCTGGCGACAAGTCCAGCGGGTGCTGGCCCTGATTGATGCCGTGGACGCGCTTGGCATCGATCCGGCGGATGTTGCGCGGGACCATTGGCGGCACGTCCACAACCGCTTGAGTGCCGGTCAGGAACCCAACCCCTACACCCCGGAACGCCATGCCGCGTGGCTCAACCGCCGGAGGATCTGGACATGAGCCGCCGTCATATCCTCGCCGTGTCCATGCTGGCCGTCGGCACGCTTGTCGCCACGGCGGTTGCCGATCTGCCAACCCGGCTGATCTGGAACGCGACTGCCAGCGCGCCCATCGGCTTCTACACGGTTGCTCCCGCCGATACGCTCGAAATTCCAGAACTCGTCGTCATCATGCCGCCCGAACCGCTGGAGCGGTTCATGGTCGAGCGCGGCTATATCGGACGCGGCGTGCCGCTGCTGAAGCGTGTCCTCGGCCTGCCGGGACAGCGCGTCTGCCGCAACGGTGCGACCATTACCGTCGATCATGTCGAAATGGGGGACGCGTTGGAGCGCGACCGCATGGGCCGCGATCTGCCGGTCTGGCAGGGCTGCCGCATCATCGGCGACGGTGAACTCTTCCTCATGAATTGGGACGTCCGGGACAGCCTCGACGGCCGTTACTTCGGACCTGTTCCCGCCAGTTCCGTCATCGGCCGGGCGCTTCCGCTCTGGACCGATGAGGAAGGCGATGGCCGCTACGAATGGCGGGCGGTCACGCATTGAACCCACGCCAAACCCACCAACACAGGAGACATACCATGCCACAGATCGGTCAATTTGCGCGTGACGCATCCGGCTTCGCCGGTCAGCTCGTCACGCTCACCATGAAGCGCGATCTCGTCATCGTGCCCGCTGAACATTCCGATGCGGAGAATGCGCCGGACTATCGCGTCCATTACATTGAGCATGACGGTCCCGAGGTCGGTGCTGCATGGAAACGCACCGGCGAAAAGGCTGGCGGATATCTCTCGGTGCTGCTCGACGATCCGGCCTTACCGCACCCGATCCGCGCCAACCTGTTCCGCGACGACGATGCAGGCTCGTCATGGTCGCTGCACTGGAGCCGCCCGCGGCCCCGCGAAGATCGCGACTGAGATCATGCGATCCCGCACCTTTCTTCTCTTCACGGCCCTGCTGTCGGCTGGCAGTGGCTCGATGCCGGCCATGGCGCAGGTCACGCTGCAACCTGCGCCTGTCACCGCGCATCCCCATGCTGCGTTCATTGCCGAGGCGTCACAGCGTTTCGGCATTCCAGAGCACTGGATTCGAGCCGTGCTGCGTGTGGAAAGCGCGGGCGATGTGCGCGCCATCTCATCGGCGGGTGCAATGGGACTGATGCAGGTCATGCCCGATACCTGGGCTGGCCTGCGCAGCCGCCATGGCCTCGGGCGCGATCCTTACGATCCGCGCGACAACATCCTCGCAGGTACGGCGTATCTGCGGGAGATGTGGGACCGCTATGGCAATGTCGCGGCCATGCTTGCCGCCTACAATGCCGGTCCCGGTCGCTATGACGAGCATCTGGCGACAGGTCGCACTTTGCCCGCAGAAACACGCGCCTATGTCGCCACGCTCGCACCTGTTCTCGGGCATGCGGCTGCGCCTGATGTGCCGACGATCGTGCCGCCGCTACCGCCGGATTGGCGCGAAGCTCCGCTCTTCGTCGCGCAATCCGGCGGCAATTCGGTGGCGGGCAATCAGCCGTCGAGCGACGTCCGCGCGATCGTTCCTCTGCGCGATTCCGTCGATCAGGAGCCGCAGGACGGCGGCATATTCGTGGCCCGTGCGAGCAATGGAGATGCGCCATGAGCATGGCGTCTCCACGCGCTTTCGGTCCGCTTCCGGTGTGCAGTCAGGCAAGGGATCGCCTGGCTGCATTCCCGGCAGGAAGGGCAAAAAGGGAAAGAAAGGTGGAGGGCAAGATAAAGGAAACCGGCACCCTGTCGGGGCGGTTTCTGGGCAAGCCCTTGTCTGCACACTGTTTTGGGGCGCGGCGCACGGCACCATGCTTTTGGGTCTCGCGTGCCGCGATATGGCGCAAAGCCTTGGCTTTGCTGGGTTTTGACCGGCACTCTAGCCGAATACCTGCCGTTTGCGTGCCTAAACGGAATGGGATGCGCCCATGAGCACCGACGACGAGAACCGCTTTCGCCCCAGGCCGGGTCGGATCAAATCCGACGTGCCGAAAGCGGGCAAGGCGAAGAGCTTTCTGACGCAGGCGAAGAAGCTGGCGCGTCAGCATAGCAACAGCCCCGGCAGATCATCATCATCATTCGCATCACGGACGTCCTCGTCGCCTTCATCTGGTTCGGCCGGAAAGAGCGGGAAGGCATCGCGCGCTGGCAAAGGTCCGGGCGTCAAGCGTGGCCGTGGTGCGGCCTTTGTCCGCGCCCGAACCCTGTCAGGCGGCTGGCGGCACAGTGCGGCCGGAGTGCGCCGCGTCGTCGTCAAAACCCGGTACGTTCAGAGCGCGGGGAAGAACGGCAAAGGGGCCGCCCATCTGCGCTACATCCAGCGCGATGGAACCTCGCGTGATGGCGAACGTGGCCAGCTCTATTCGGCGACCGACGATCGCGCCGATGGAGATGCCTTTCTTGATCGCGGCAAGGATGATCGCCACCAGTTCCGCTTTATCGTTTCGCCCGAAGATGCCGCCGATCTTTCCGATCTCACCGAGCACACCCGCGATCTGATGAGCCGCATTGAGGGCGATCTTGGCACGAAGCTCGATTGGGTGGCGGTCAATCACCACAATACCGGCCATCCCCATGTCCATGTCATTGTTCGGGGCAAGGACGATCTGGGCGAGAACCTGGTCATCAATGGCGATTATCTTGCAAATGGTATTCGTGAGCGGGCCAGCGAACTGGTCACGCTGGAACTTGGACCCGCCACCGAGATCGAGCAGATCCGCAAGTTGACTGCCGAAATCGACCAGGACCGCTTCACCCGGATCGACCGGGCAATGACCGAAGAAGCCGATGAACGGATCCTCGATCTGCGCCATGATCCCGACGACACGCGCCGCCAGTTCAACCGCACGCTTCGCCTGCGCCGTCTCGCCAAACTGGAAAAGATGAGGCTGGCAACGGAACATGCACCCGGCGTCTGGGAGCTTGGCGCGAAGATGGAACCAGCGCTGCGTGAACTCGGTGAGCGCGGTGACATCATCCGTAACATGCAAGAGGCGCTGAAGGCCGATGGGCAGGAACGTGATCCGATGACCTTCCAGCTTCACGATGCCGCACCCGCGGCACCCATCACCGGCCGCGTCGTCGACAAATATCTGACCGATGAGATGGGTGAAAAGCTGACCCTCGTGGTCGACGGGATCGACGGGCGCACGCACCATCTTCCCGGCATTGATCCGGCCCGCGTCGAAGATGCCCGGATCGGCAGCATCGTGGAAGTCGGTCCCGCCGATACAGCACAACGTCCCTCTGATCGCACCATCGCTGCGATCTCGGAAAATGGTATCTACCGACCGAGCCGCCACCTCGAACAGGCGAAGTTCGAGGGACGTGTGCCGGGTGGCGACTATGAGGGCTATGTCGATGCCCATGTCCGGCGATTGGAGTCGCTACGCCGGGCCGGGATTGCCGAGCGGATCGACGCCGACCAGTGGCGCATCCCCGAAGACTTCGAGAGCCGCGCCACCGCCTATGATGCCGGTCGCAACCGGCAAGCCAGCATCCGTGTCGTCTCGACCTTCGATCTGGAAAAGCAGATCGGCGCCGATGGCGCGACCTGGTTGGACCGGCGATTGGTCACACCGGACGCCTCTGACCTTACCCCGGCAGGGTTCGGCCAGCAGGTGCGCGAGGCTATGGACCAGCGGCGTGAACACCATATCGCACAGGGCGATGCCACGCGGCAGCAGAATGGACGCATCCTCTATCGGCGCAACCTGCTCGCCAATCTGCGAGAAAGGGAAGTGGCCCGCGTCGGTGCGGAAATGGCCAGCAGCAAAGGCTTGCCGTTCCGGGCGGCTGCCGATGGCGAAAATATCAGCGGCAAGTTCACCGGGACCGCACATCTATTGAGCGGCAAGTTCGCCATTGTCGAAAAGAGCCACGAGTTCACTCTTGTCCCATGGCGGCCAGTGATCGACCGCCAGCTCGGCCGCGAGGTTGCGGGCATCGTGCAGGGTGGATCGGTATCGTGGCAAATGGGGCGAACACGAGGGCTCGGGATTTGAGCCTTTGCCGATCTGGCACCTCGCAAATTGTTCTGTCGACATCGGCATCTGAAAGGGCCTGTCCGATGTGCCGCCGATAGTATCCGGCAACACGGCACCCCTGCTTTTCCTGTTGCCGCTTTCGAAAACGTCTATTCTTTGATCGGCTCCGACTCTCTTGCCGATTGGAGCCTGTATGCGTGGTGGCCGAATACTCTGGGGCCAGATCATTGTTGTATTCACCATTGTCCTGGTGATGGTCTGGACTTCGACACAATGGGTGGCCTTCCGCCTTGGCTTTCAGCCCCAGCTCGGCAATCCGTGGTTCGATGTTGCGGGATGGCCGGTCTATTATCCTCCGGCCTTCTTCTGGTGGTGGTTTTCCTATGACGCCTATGCGCCCGGTATTTTCACCGAAGGCGCGTTCATCGCCACGTCCGGGGCGTTGTTCGCTATCGCCGCCGCTTTTTTCATGTCGATCATCCGGGCGCGCGAGGCGCGCAACGTCGCCACCTACGGATCGGCCAGATGGGCCGAGGACAAGGAAATCCATGCTGCCGGACTGCTCGGTCCCGATGGCGTGGTCCTTGGCAGGCACAGCAAGGACTATCTCCGGCACGACGGCCCCGAGCATGTCCTTTGTTTCGCGCCCACCCGATCAGGCAAAGGCGTCGGTCTCGTTGTGCCGACGCTGCTGACCTGGCCGGGAAGTTGCATCGTGCACGACATCAAGGGTGAGAACTGGAATCTGACGGCCGGCTTCCGGTCCCATCACGGCCGCGTCCTGCTGTTCGATCCGACCAATGTGCATTCCGCAGCTTACAACCCGCTGCTGGAAGTCCGTCAGGGGGAGTGGGAAGTCCGCGATGTCCAGAACATCGCGGATATTCTGGTCGATCCCGAGGGCAGTCTCGACAAGCGCAACCATTGGGAAAAGACCAGCCATTCGCTACTGGTCGGCGCCATCCTGCATGTTCTCTATGCCGAGAAGGACAAGACGCTGGCGGGGGTCGCGAGCTTTCTGTCCGATCCGCGCCGTCCGGTCGAGGCGACCTTGCGCGCCATGATGGACACGCCGCATCTGGGCGAAGCCGGTGTGCATCCCGTCATCGCCTCATCGGCACGCGAGCTGTTGAACAAATCCGAGAACGAACGCTCCGGCGTGCTGTCCACGGCGATGTCCTTTCTCGGTCTCTACCGAGATCCGGTCGTGGCCCACGTGACGGCCCGCTGCGACTGGCGCATTGCTGATCTGGTCGGAGCAAAAGAACCGGTCAACCTCTACCTCGTCGTACCGCCCTCGGACATCAACCGGACCAAGCCGCTGATCCGTCTGATCCTCAATCAGGTCGGGCGGCGGCTGACCGAGGAACTGGAAACCACCGGAAAACGCCATCGTCTCCTGTTGATGCTGGACGAGTTCCCCGCGCTCGGGCGGCTTGATTTCTTTGAATCGGCGCTCGCCTTCATGGCCGGCTACGGCCTCAAAGCGTTCCTGATCGCGCAGTCGCTCAACCAGATCGAGCGGGCCTATGGACAGAACAACGCCATTCTCGACAACTGCCATGTGCGTGTCGCCTTTGCCGCAAACGATGAACGCACCGCCAAGCGGATCAGTGATGCGCTCGGCACGGCCACGGAAATGCGCGATTCCACCAACTATGCGGGCCATCGCCTCGCGCCCTGGCTCGGGCATCTCATGGTTTCGCGGCAGGAAACAGCGCGGCCGCTCCTGACACCGGGCGAGATCATGCAGCTTCCGCCAACCGACGAGATCGTCATGGTAGCGGGTGTGCCGCCCATCCGCGCCGCCAAGGCGCGCTACTATGCCGATGCGCGGCTTCAGGAACGGGTGCTGCCGCCGCCCGATCTGCACAAGCAGTCGGTGAAGATGGAAACATCGGCACCAGACGACTGGACGAGCCGTGTTGTTGCGGCCGCGGCCGGCCACGGACCCGCGTCGAACAGGTCCGACGACGATCCTGCCAATGCCGGTATCCGTCTTGAGCCGGAGCTTCCCGAACATGAGGAAATCATCCCGCCACCACCGCCGCCATCGCAGGAGTTCGATTTTCTCGATGATGAGCCCGACGTCGATGCCGCCAAAGCCCGTGCCATGCGTCAGCGGATGCGCATGGTCGCGCGGCAGGCGTCACTCGACCCAAATGACGGCATCGAGCTTTGAGAAGGAAGACAGGCATGACGAGTCGCACCCGCATGAATGTCTACTTCTCCCCGGATCTGCTGAAGCAGGTCGAGGGTCTGGCGCTGCGTCGCAATGTTTCAAAATCCGCAGTGATCGAGGCTGCGGTAGCATCCTTCCTGTCCGGTGACACGACCGAACGGCTGGAAGCCGCAATGTCGCGACGCCTGGATAAGCTTGGCCGCCAGTTCGATATGCTGGACGAAGATGTCGCCATCCTCGGCGAGACGCTTTCGCTGTTCGTACAATTCTGGCTCACCATGACGCCGCCGCTGTCAGATAGCGCGAAACAGTCGGCACGCATCAAGGGCAACGAGCGCTTCGAAGGCTTCATGCAGACGCTGGGCAAGCGCCTGGCTTCCGGCGACAGATTCCTGAAAGAGTTGTCGCGGGATATCGATTCGCTTCACGATCTTTCGTCACAAGGCCAGTCCGAAGCGGATGGAAACTAGCTCTGAACTTTCGATCCATCCTATTTGCCGCCTCGCGCCGCCGATGCCCGCACACGCGTAAACATCTGTTGAAACGGCCCTAAATCAGGTTCTTTTAATCGACCCCAATCCGGGGTCCGTCTTTTGCGCGTCCCGCCATGAATGGGGCCGCCATGACCGCATCACATCAGAAACCCGAGACGATTGCGCGCGGTGCGCGGATGCTGCGCACCGCGCTCGGTACATCGATTGCCCGCTTTCTGGAAGATCCAGCTGTGGTCGAGGTGATGCTGAATCCCGATGGCCGCATCTGGGTGGATCGGCTCTCCGAAGGTCTGGCCGATACAGGGGAGAGGCTGTCGGCGGCTGATGGCGAGCGGATCGTCAGGCTGGTCGCCCATCATGTTGGCGTCGAAGTTCATACCCGAAGTCCACGGGTCTCGGCCGAAATGCCTGAGACCGGAGAGCGTTTCGAGGGCCTGCTGCCGCCGGTGGTCGCAGCACCCGCTTTCGCCATACGCAAGCCCGCCGTCGCGGTGTTTACGCTCGACGACTATGTAAGCGCCGGAATCATGACCAGCGCTCAGGCCGAGGTGTTGCGCCTGAACGTCGCCACGCGCGCCAATATCCTTGTCGCGGGCGGCACCTCGACCGGAAAAACCACGCTGACCAACGCGCTGCTGGCAGAAGTCGCCAAGACTTCGGATCGCGTCGTGATCATTGAAGACACGCGCGAGCTGCAATGCGCCGCGCCTAATCTCGTCGCCATGCGCACCAAGGATGGCGTGGCGACCCTCTCCGACCTGGTGCGTTCGTCGCTGCGCCTGCGCCCGGATCGCATCCCGGTCGGCGAGGTGCGCGGGTCCGAAGCTCTCGACCTCCTTAAAGCCTGGGGTACCGGCCATCCGGGCGGGATCGGCACCATCCATGCCGGTTCCGGCATTGGCGCGCTGCGACGCCTCGAACAACTCATCCAGGAAGCCGTCATCACCGTCCCGCGCGCCCTGATCGCCGAGACAATCGACCTCGTCGCCGTTCTTGCCGGACGCGGCTCTTCCCGCCGGCTGGTCGAACTCGCCCGCGTCGATGGGCTGGGGCCGGACGGCGATTACGCCATCACGCATCCCATCACTTTGGCAACCACCCCGAAAGGAACCCCTTCATGATCCGCACGATTTCACGCGGCTGCCGCATCATGGCAACCGCCGCTGCCACTGTTTCCATCAGTCTGATGCTGGTGCCTGCCGCACACGCCTCCGGCTCCTCCATGCCCTGGGAGGCCCCGCTTCAGTCGATCCTCCAGTCGATCGAGGGTCCTGTCGCCAAGATCATCGCCGTCATCGTCATCATCGCCACCGGCCTCGCGCTGGCCTTCGGCGATACCTCCGGCGGCTTCCGCCGCCTGATCCAGATCGTCTTCGGCCTGTCCATCGCCTTCGCCGCGTCGAGCTTCTTCCTGTCGTTCTTCTCGTTCGGCGGCGGGGCGCTCATCTGATGGCGGGCGGGTTTGAACAGCTCGATGCGGTGCCGGGCTTCTCCATCCCGGTTCACCGGGCACTGACCGAGCATATCCTGCTAGGCGGTGCACCGCGTTCGATTGCCATCGTCAACGGCACGCTGGCCGGCGCCGTCGGCCTCGGCCTTCGTCTCTGGCTGGTTGGCATCGCCATCTGGGCGGTCGGTCATTTCCTCGCGGTATGGACTGCCAAACGCGATCCGCTTTTTGTCGAGGTGGGCCGTAGGCATCTGCGCATACCCGGTCATCTGTCGGTGTGAGGGCGCAGCCATGATGAACCTCACCGAATATCGCCGTACCGCTACCCGCCTCGCGGATTTCCTGCCCTGGGCCGCGCTGGTTGGCTCGGGCGTCGTGCTGAACAAGGACGGCAGTTTCCAGAGGACTGCGAAGTTTCGCGGGCCGGATCTGGATTCCGCTGTTGCCGCCGAACTGGTCGCGGTCGCCGGGCGTATCAACAACGCCGTGCGCCGCCTCGGCTCCGGCTGGTCGATCTTTGTTGAGGCACAACGAAGCGAAGCCGCGACCTATCCCGGCAGCCAATTTCCTGATCCGGCCTCCGCTCTGGTCGATGCCGAGCGCAAAGCTGCCTTCGAGGAAGCCGGCACGCATTTCGTGTCAGGCTACTTCCTGACCTTCCTCTGGCTGCCACCCGCCGAAGATGCGGCTCGCGCCGAGACCTGGCTCTACGAGGGCCGTGAGCAATCCGGCGTCAATCCATGGGAGCTGATGCGCGGCTTCATCGACCGCACCGACCGCGTGCTGGCGCTGCTCGACGGCTTCATGCCCGAATGCCACTGGATCGATGACGCGGGCACGCTGACCTATCTCCATTCCACGATTTCCACGAACCGCCATCGTGTTCGCATGCCCGAAGTGCCCATGCACCTCGATGCGCTGCTGGCCGATCAGCCGCTGACTGGCGGGTTGGAACCGCGCCTTGGTGACAAGCATCTGCGCGTCCTGACCATTATCGGCTTTCCGACAGCGACCACGCCCGGCCTGCTCGACGAGATGAACCGGCTAGCTTTTCCCTATCGCTGGTCCACCCGCGCCATCCTGATGGACAAGACGGACGCGACGAAACTCCTCACCAAAATCCGCCGTCAATGGTTCGCCAAGAGAAAATCCATCGCCGCGATCCTCAAGGAGGTGATGACCAACGAGCAATCGGCGCTGGTGGACACCGATGCGTCCAACAAGGCGCTCGATGCCGACATGGCCTTGCAGGAACTGGGCGCTGACGTCGCCGGCATGGCCTATGTCACAGCAACCGTCACCGTCTGGGACGCCGACCCCCGTATCGCCGACGAGAAGCTGCGTCTGGTCGAGAAGATCATTCAGGGCCGTGACTTCACGGCCATGCCGGAAACTGTCAATGCCGTCGATGCCTGGCTAGGCTCGATCCCCGGACATGCCTACGCCAATGTCCGGCAGCCGCCGATCTCGACGCTCAACCTCGCCCACATGATCCCTCTATCGGCCGTGTGGGCGGGGCCGGAACGGAACGAACATCTCGGAGCGCCCCCCTTGCTGTACGGCAAGACCGAAGGTTCGACGCCGTTCCGGCTTTCCCTTCATGTCGGCGACGTGGGCCATACCCTCGTCGTCGGCCCGACCGGCGCGGGCAAGTCCGTGCTGCTGGCGCTGATGGCGCTGCAATTTCGCCGCTATGATCGCAGCCAGATTTTCGCTTTCGATTTCGGGGGATCGATCCGGGCATCCGCGCTCGCCATGGGTGGCGACTGGCATGATCTCGGCGGTGGATTGACCGAGGGATCGGAGGTTTCCGTTTCCCTGCAACCGCTGGCGCGGATCGATGATGCCTATGAACGGTCATGGGCCGCTGACTGGATCGCCGCGATCCTGATGCGTGAAGGCATGATCATCACGCCGGAGGTGAAGGAGCACATCTGGACGGCGCTGACATCGCTGGCATCCGCCCCGGCGGGGGAACGGACCATCACCGGCCTTGCCGTGCTGCTGCAATCCAACGATCTGAAACAGGCGTTGCGCCCTTACTGCATTGGCGGCGCCTATGGCCGGTTGCTCGACGCCGAGGCCGAACATCTCGGATCAGCCGATGTACAGGCCTTCGAGATCGAGGGGCTGGTCGGCACTGGGGCTGCGCCTGCCGTCCTGTCCTATCTGTTTCATCGGATCGGCGACCGGCTCGACGGTCGGCCAACCCTGCTCATCATCGACGAAGGCTGGCTGGCGCTCGATGACGAGGGGTTCGCCAACCAGCTGCGCGAATGGCTGAAGACACTCAGGAAGAAGAACGCTTCCGTCATCTTCGCCACGCAATCGCTCTCGGACATTGACGGCAGCAATATCGCGCCCGCCATCATCGAAAGCTGCCCGACGCGGCTGCTTCTCCCGAATGAACGCGCCATCGAGCCGCAGATCACGGCAATCTACCGCCGCTTCGGCCTCAATGACCGGCAAATCGAGATCCTCGCGCGGGCCACGCCAAAGCGGGACTATTACTGCCAATCGCGGCGCGGCAATCGCCTGTTCGAGCTTGGCCTCAGCGAAGTCGGCCTCGCGCTCTGCGCCGCATCATCCAAATCCGATCAGACCCGTATCGCCGAACTCGTCGCCGAGCATGGGCAGGACGGTTTTCTCGCGGCCTGGCTGCGCCATCGCGGCGTCGAATGGGCCGTCGATCTGATCCCGAACCTCACAAATCTTGTCGAACGGACAGAGCCCGCTCGGCCGGTCGCGCCAGACCAAATCCATCCAGATGACAGCCAAGAAAAGGAGACCCTGCCATGATCCGTATCCCCGTTTCCCGATATGTCAGTGCATCCGTGCTGGCGCTGACGCTCGCCATGCCTGTTGCACTGTCGCCCATGCTGGCAAGCCCCGCTCACGCTTTTGGCTTCGGCCGCATCGTCTATGATCCGACCAACTATGCGCAGAACCTTCTGACTGCCGCACGTACGCTGGAGCAGATCAACCACCAGATCACCTCGCTTCAGAATGAAGCGCAGATGCTCATCAATCAGGCGAAGAATCTCGCCAGTCTGCCATATTCCTCGCTCCAGACTTTGCAGCAGAATGTCCAGCGCACGCAGCAGCTTCTGGCCCAGGCGCAGAACATTGCCTTCGACGTGCAGAACGTCGATCAAATGTTCCAACAGAAATACGGCAAGGTTTCGCTGTCCGCGACCGACGCCCAGCTCGTCGCCGATGCGCGGTCCCGCTGGCAGAATACGGTCGGCGGTTTGCAGGACGCCATGCGCGTGCAGGCTGGTGTCGTCGGAAATATCGACACCAACCGCGCTGAAATGTCCGCCCTTGTCGGGCAGAGCCAGAACGCCACCGGCGCGTTACAGGCGACACAGGCGGGCAATCAGCTTCTCGCGCTCCAGTCGCAGCAGCTTTCCGACCTGATCGCGCTGATGTCCGCCAATGGTCGCTCCGAAGCCCTGATCGAAGCCGAGCGTGCCACCGCCGCCGAACAAGGCCGCATCCAGCGCGAGCGCTTTCTGACGCCGGGATCGGGCTATCAGCCCGGCAATGCCCGGATGTTCGGCAACGGCAACAACTGACCGGACAAGAGGGGCGCGACATGGACGGCAAGATGCTGGCCCGGCTG
>NZ_QLNF01000028.1:0-45173 GCF_003261015.1 Agrobacterium sp. MS2
GGCTGTGGGCGGCGGGTTTCATCGGCAGGGTGGTGATGCGGCCGTTAGCGAAAGCCTCTCCCAACGCGGTGACGGTCGCTTCCATCGGGGTGTTGATAGCGCTGACGGAAAGTGCAAGGCTGGCCGCCGATACACGGCAATTATGGCTCCCGCCGCTTTTGTCGGAGCCGATACGTTTCTGGGCCGATGGCGGCTTCGCCGTGACGCTGACGCCGATGCAAATGCTGAATACGACGGCCTTCAGCCTGCTCATTCTCGCCGGATCGTTTTATCTTGGCCGCTCCGCTTTCGGCAGGCGCTGGAAGGCAGTGTCGGACGATGCTTTTGCTGCAGCCTTGTGCGGGGTAAATGCAGGCCGGATATTTCTCATGTCCTATTGCGCGGCGGGTCTCGTCGCCGCCATCGCGGGCGTGCAGGCCACATTTTATTACGGCACCATGGATTTCGGGGCCGGTCTGGTCTTTGGCCTGAAGGTGGTGCTGATTTCTGCGGCAGGCGGTTATGCCAGTCCGCTGATCTGTGGGCTGGGGGCCGCCGCCGTCGGTTTTGCGGAAACTTTCTGGGTCGGTTACGGACCGGCCGCCTGGCGGGATGCGATGGTCCTCGCGATGCTGGTCGGCTGGCTGGTTATCATGCGCAGCAGGGTTGAAGCGCCTTAGGGCATTGACGAAAGCGGTGCCCGCTTCCACCGGACCATGCGGGAAGAACAAGGCGTTATCGCCACTTTTCCCTGGCCGTATCGTCGGTTGTCTTTGCCGCAACCCACTCGCCCGCCTTTCCATCCTTGCCATGTTCCTTTTTCCAGAACGGCGCGGATGTCTTCAAGTAGTCCATCACGAAATTCGCGCCATCGAAGGCTGCCTGTCGATGCGATGAAGCAGCGATAACGAGGACGATATTTTCGCCCGTGGCGATCTTGCCGTGGCGATGGATGGCGGTGAGGCCAAGCAGGCCGAAGCGTTCCATCGCGAGCTTGGCGATGCGCGTCATTTCCGCTTCCGCCATGCCGGGATAATGTTCCAGTTCCAGCGCCGCGAGCGTGCCGCCATCATCCCGGCAGAGCCCGGTGAAGGCGACAACCGCGCCGATGCTCCTGTCACCTTCCGTCAGCCGGCGGGTTTCTTCCGCAGCGTCGAAATCCTCTGCCTGGACACGGACGGTCGGCTGCATTCGCTCATCCCCCCGTCATCGGTGGGAATATGCCGATCTCGCGCGCGCCGACGATGCTTTCATCATGCTCGACGTGTTCCTGATTGACCGCAACGCGGATGACATTGGGAAATTCGAAGGCAGCCTCGTAATTTTCACCGCGCGTCGCAAGCCAGGCAATCAGCTCGCCGGCCGTAGCGATGGAGGAAGGGAGGTCCAGCTCCTCTTCATCCGTGCCGATCTTCTCGCGAACCCAGGCGAAATAAACGATCCGTGTCATCATTCTTCGTCCACGATGTGCTTGAGGCCAGCCTTGAAGTAATCATAACCGGTATACATGGTGAGCGCTGCGGCCAGCCAGAGAAGCGTGATGCCCATCTCGGTCGTGTATGGCAGAACCTTGTCGCCAGCAGGACCCGCGAGCAGGAAAGCGATGGCGACCATCTGGATGGTGGTCTTCCATTTGGCGATGCGGGTGACGGGAACGCTGACCTTCAGCGCCGCCAGATATTCGCGCAGGCCGGAAACAAGAATTTCACGGCAGAGAATGGTGATGGCCGCCCAGAGCGACCAGCCGGCAATGGTGCCGTCGGCCGCCATCAGAAGCAGGACGGATGCGACCAGCAGCTTGTCAGCGATCGGGTCCAGCATGCGGCCGATATTCGACGTCTGGTTCCAGATGCGTGCCAGATAACCGTCAAGGAAATCGGTCAGCGAGGCGATGATGAACAGCCACAGTGCCGTCCAGCGCGCAAAATCCGAACTCTCCAGTTTTCCTTCAACGTAAAAGCAAAGGACAATGACCGGAACAGCGAGAATCCGGCCATAGGTGAGGAGGTTGGGAATGCTGTATGCGCGCGAAGCCATGGGGAAACCTGTCAGTCTGAGATCAGCTGCCTTGATGCCGCCGCTAGGGCATAGCGTCAACACGTGATTATGTTTTTTTAGCAGGTCAGCCCCGCCGTTCTGCGTCAATCGCTGCCGCTCTCGTGGAAGTGATTGTAAATTTGCCGCGCCACCGTCTCGGAAATGCCGGTGACGGCCATCAGGTCATTGAGGCCCGCGCGGGAAACCGCCTTGGCGGTTCCAAAATGCTGCAGCAACGAACGTTTGCGCCCCGGTCCGATTCCCGAGATTTCGTCCAGCGGATTGCGCACCATTTCCTTCTTGCGCCGGGCCCGGTGCGATCCGATCGCGAAACGGTGCGCCTCGTCACGCATGCGCTGAATGAAGTAGAGCACGGGATCACGTGGCGGCAGGGAAAAATCGCTGCGCCCGTCCGCGAAGAAACGTTCACGGCCCGCCTCGCGGTCCACGCCTTTGGCGACGCCGATGGCGGTCACGCAGTCGCGAATGCCGAGTTCGTCGAGGATGGCCCGCACCGCCGTCATCTGCCCCTGACCACCATCGATCAGGATCACGTCCGGCCAGGCGGGGAAGGGCATGTCGGCAGCTTCTTCTGCTGTCGGTATACGCTCGCGATCCGGCTTTCCTTCTTCTTTCAGCAGGCGAGAGAAGCGGCGGGTCATCACCTCCCGCATCATGCCGAAATCGTCGCCCGGCGTGATGTCGGTCGATTTGATATTGAACTTGCGATACTGGTTCTTCACGAAACCTTCCGGCCCCGCCACCACCATGCCGCCGACCGCATTAGTGCCCATGATGTGCGAGTTATCGTAGATTTCGATCCGCCGAGGCACGTAGGCAAGGCCGAAAGTCTCGGCAAAGCCCTTCAGCAGCCGCGCCTGAGACGATGTTTCCGCGAGCTTGCGGCCGTGCGCCTCGCGGGCATTGGCAAGCACGTGATCGGTAATGTCCTTCTTCTCGCCACGCTGCGGCACGCTGATCGTGACCTTGTGCCCGGCTTTTTCACCGAGGGCGGCCGCCAGCAGTTCCTGTTCCTCCACCGTTTCGGAAAGCAGGATCTGTTTCGGCACCGGCTTGTCGTCGTAGAACTGCGCCAGAAACGCGTTGAGAATTTCCGAGCCGGGCAGGGAAGGATCGGCCTTGGGGAAATAGGCGCGGTTGCCCCAGTTCTGGCCGGTGCGGAAAAAGAACACCTGAATACAGGAAATGCCGCCTTCGTGGTGGATGGCGAAGACATCCGCCTCTTCAATGCCGGCGGGGTTGATGCCCTGGTGGCTCTGGACGTGCGAAAGTGCCGCCAGCCGGTCGCGATAGATGGCGGCGCGCTCGAAATCGAGGTCTTCGGAAGCCTCGTTCATTTGTCGCGCAATTGCGGTCTTGACGCTCTGGCTCTTGCCGGACAGGAAATCCTTGGCTTCCTTGACCAGCTCCGCGTAGCCCTCGTCGCTGATCTCATGCGTACAGGGCCCGGAACAGCGCTTGATCTGGTACAGAAGACAGGGACGGGTGCGGGTTTCGAACACACTGTCTGTGCATGTGCGTATCAAGAAGGCGCGCTGCAGCGAATTGATCGTGCGGCCAACCGCGCCGGCGGACGCGAAGGGTCCGAAATAGTCGCCCTTGCGCGCCCTTGCTCCCCGGTGCTTGAAGATCGCTGGGGCACGGTTGTCGGCGGTGATGAGAATATAGGGGAAGGACTTGTCGTCGCGCAGAAGTACGTTAAATCGCGGCCGCAAGCGCTTGATTAGATTCGCTTCCAGAAGAAGCGCTTCGGTCTCCGTGCGGGTGGTGACGAATTCCATGTGCGTGGTGTGACGCACCATCTGGGCGATGCGGTTGGAATGCACGCGGCCCTGCGCATAATTGCCGACGCGCTTCTTCAACGAGCGTGCCTTGCCGACGTAAAGCACGTCGCCCGCCTCGTTGAACATGCGATAGACACCCGGCGCATTTGGCAGGTGTTTGACGAATTCGCCAATGAGGTCCATGCCCTTCAGGCCGGATTCGTTCTTCCATCCCGCATTCCAGTCCATGCCGGCGACGTCGCGCGGAGCCTCGGCCGATTCCGTTGCGGCAAGGCTTGCATCGTCATCTTCGTCGTCGGTGTCATCGAAGAGAATACCGCCATCAGGCAGCTTCTTTCCGTTCATTCAGGTATCTCCGCCACGTCAGGGGTTTCCCAGCCAAGGTGCTGGCCGCCGTCGAGCGCGATCATTTGTCCGGTGACCGACGGCGTGTCGTAAAGAAAGCGAATCGTCCGCCCGAATTCGTCCGGCGCAGGACCACGCTTTAATATAAGGCCGTCGATCTGCGCCTGAAAGTCCTCGGGCGCCTGTCTTTCGCTTTTGAAGGTGGGCCCAGGCCCGATGGCATTCACCCTGACGCGCGGCGCGAAGCTCTGCGCCATCGTCCGCGTTGCGGTCCAAAGCGCTGATTTCGAAAGGGTGTAGGAATAAAAGCGTGGCGTGAGCGCAAGCACACGCTGGTCGATGATATTGACGATCAGCCCGGATTTATCGGCAGGCAATTGTTCGACAAAGGCGGCGGCGATGAGGGAAGGCGCCCGCACATGCACGGCAAAATGCGCATCGAAGATATCAGGGTCAGGCGCTTCCGCCGTGTCGCCGAGAAAAACAGACGCATTGTTGACGACGACGCCGATGGGGCCGAGGGCGGAAGACGCCTTTTCGATGAGCGCCGCTGTCGGGGCTGATTGTGTCAGGTCCGCCTGAACGGCTGCAGCCCTGCCACCTTTCTGCCTTATTTCGTTAGCGAATTCCTCCGCCTGCGCGATCGATTCATTGGCATGGACCACGATCGCAAAGCCATGGCTGGCCAGATCGGTGGCGATAGCGCGCCCAAGCCGCCGCGCGGCCCCGGTAATCAAGACTGTCTTCGGTATATCTTCTTTCACAGCGGACCTGCATTTGCTCATACACGCCCTATTTGCTGGATATAAATGCAAATCGCAAGCTGTCACTCGGCCCGAAAAGAATTGGGCGATTTTTTATTCACAATGCAATTTCGGTTTAATTTTAATATAACGAAGTTTAAAGGCGATCTATTTTTGTTTAGCCTTCTGTTAGGGTTAATAAAACCCTTGTGGCAATTAGGCAACGTCTAATTCTAGTCACGCGTCTGCCCCAAACAATTCACATTTTGGCTCTTTGATCTCCGCATTCTCCCATCAAATTCGGTTTCCAGAGGGGCGATCAACCCGACGAATTATGCCGCGTCTGAAAACAATGTTTTGAGTGCAGAGCGGTCCTGAAAGGAGAATAACATGCGTATTTTCGTAGCAACCCTTATGGCTTCGACCATGGCCGCCGCTGGCTTTTCGGCTGCTCACGCCGCTGACGCCGTAAACGAAGTGCCGCAGGCACCGGTTTCCTACGACCAGCCAGCACCGGTCAAGGACTGGTCCGGCGCTTACCTCGGTGGTACCGTCAACTACGACTGGGGCCGTTTCAGCTCCAGCAACGACGGCCGTGACGCCAAGGGCGCTGGCGGCGGTCTGTACGGCGGTTACAACTGGCAGAATGGCCAGATCGTTTACGGTGCCGAAGCTGACGTCAACATGGGTGACGAGCGCGGTTCCGCCGGTACGGTCGCAGGTCGCTCGGTCGAAGGCAAGCAGGGCGTCAATGGCTCGCTGCGTGGCCGCGTTGGTTACGACATGAACCCGTTCCTGCTCTATGGTACGGCCGGTCTTGCTGTCTCCGACAACAAGGTTCGTGACGGCGTCAACAAGGACAGCGCCACGGCTCTCGGTTACACGGTTGGTGCCGGTGTAGAAGCTATGGTGACCGACAACATCACCGCCCGTCTGGAATATCGCTACAGCGATTACCAGAAGAAGGACTACACGCTCGGCAACGACGCCTTCTCGCGCGGTTATGACGACCACTCGGTCAAGGCCGGTATCGGCGTCAAGTTCTGATACTTTCCGGATCGGTCAAAGAAAAGCCGGGGTCATGCCCCGGCTTTTTTGTGTCTGTAATTTGCCGTTGAACGCCCGGCAAAAAGCCGGGTGTTCTGCGCGGTCACGTCAGGCGGCGGCCTTCATTTCCGTATAGGCCTCGAAACGCTTGCCGAAGGTTTCCGGCCACGCCGCCAGCGCATCGCGTCCTTCGGCCCACTCGCCCGCAAAACGCAGGTCTAGATAACCGATCATCGCAGCCAGCGCGAAATGGCCGCCGTGCAGCTTCTTGCCGGTCTTCGGCAGGTTGGCGTTGAGATGGTCGAGCCCGCGCACCACCTTGCTCCACTGCTTGTCGATCCAGGGCTGGTGAATTTTCTCTTCCGGTCGGAAACGGCGCTCGTAGACGATGGCCAGCAGGCAATCCATGATGCCGTCGCACAGCGCCTCCAGAATTTCCACATCCGTGCGCTTGCCGTTCTTTTTGGGGTAGAGTTTACCGCCTGAAAGACGGTCGAGATAATGCATGATGGCCACGCTGTCGTAGACCGATCCGCCATCATCAAGCAGCAGCACCGGAATCTTTCCCAGCGGATTATTTTCCATCAGCGTGGCCGGCTCGGCGTTGGTGTCAACGCGAACGGAGGTTATGTCGATGTCGAGATGACGGGCCGCCATGCGCACCTTGGCGGAATAGGGGGAGGCGGGCGAATAGAGCAGTTCCATGGTTGGGTCCCTGTGGGTTGATCAGCGAATGGGGATGATTTCGGTTGAACTCGCGCGGCAGCCCTTGCGGTCAAGCTCCGGGCAATCGCGGAATGTCATGTCCCGGTTAAGGCAGATGCGCACTTCTTCGAGGCGCTTGCCGTCGCAGCTGATGGAAATGCCGCGTTTCGACAGGCCGGGATTGGCATCGGTAAAGGCGGTTTCTATCGCATCGGCTGAAAGCGTGGCTGTTTCGGCGCCGGAAGCGATTCTCTCCGGCAGCCGGATGGCCTCGAAGGCGGCCCGCGTCGCCGAGAAATAGTCTCGCTGCGACAGGCCGGAACAGGAGCCGTGTTTGCGCCACTGATGGCCGATCAGGCCCATGGAGGGCATGATGTCGAACATGGTGCGGCCAATCGCGTCCGGAACACGCTCAGGCTCGTCGCTTCGGCAGAATTCGGGATAGCCGTTTTCGTTCTGCGGCCATAGCCCGTGCACCACGAATCCGTAACGCCTGTCGCTGCCGCACTGCTGTCGGTTGCCAGAGCCTTCGGAACTGGCGCAGAATGCCGGTGACCATGAAAGCGAGAGCACATAAAAATCGAAGCCGCTTCCGCGCGGCGGAGGCCTCTTATCCGGCTTCGCTTGAGAAACCGAGCGCCCTGGAGCATCCGGCCCGGAATTGCCGGCGGTCTGCGATTGGGGTTGTGTCTGCCGGTCGGCCGGTGTGGTTGGGGCCGGATTTTGCTGCGCGAACCATAAGGCGCCGAGCGACAGAAGGCCCAGGGCGATGAAACCGGCATAACGCTTCATTCCGTGTACGTTCCCCGGAAAATGGACGACCTCATATCGCCGGCAGGCGACGATCCGGTCTTACATCAACTTGTGAACGGGGCAAACCGCCAATCTTTGATGAAAAGGTTGAAAGCTTCGCCGCATAACGAATAGAGTCGAACGAATCTCCGCAAAAGACGGAACAGGCTGGGGTGAAGCTGGAGGAAATAGGCGGGCATGACCGCATGAAATTCAAGAAATATATCTGGCCCGTCGTTGGCTTTGCGACGATCGGTTTTTCCGCCTGGTTGCTCTTTCACGAATTGCGCGGCCTGTCGCTCGATGATCTCTGGGACAGCCTGAAGGCCATTCGGGTGCGGGACTGGTTGTGTTCGGGTCTCTCCACCCTGCTGGCCTATGCGGCGCTTGCCGGTTATGACCGCATCGCGTTGCAGCATCTTGGCCGCAAGGTGAACTGGCTCTTCATCACGCTCACCTCCTTCACCACCTATGCGCTGTCCCACAATGTCGGCGCGTCGGTGTTTTCGGGCGCCGTGGTGCGATATCGGGCATATACGTCGAAGGGACTAAGTGTGGCGGAAGTGGGCGTTCTCGTCGGCCTCTGCTCTTTCACCTTCCTCATCGGCACGATCATGCTGATCGGACTGGTGCTGCTTTACGAGCCTGACATCACTGAACGGTTCACGGGCATACTGCCGGTCGAAGCCTCGACCACGACAGGCGTCGTGCTGCTCTTTTTCGTCAGCCTTTATGTTCTCGGCAGCCTGCTCAGGCTGAAGCCTCTGAAGATCGGCTCCTTCGTGTTGCCATACCCGGCGCCGAAGCTTGTGGCGCAGCAACTGGTCATTGGCCCCATCGAGCTGATCGGCGCGGCGGGCATCATCTATTTCGCGCTGCCGGAAGCCGGCAATCCCGGCTATATGGTCATTCTCGGCATATTTCTGGTGTCGTTTTCCGCAGCGCTCATATCGCATGCGCCGGGCGGATTGGGCGTGCTGGAACTCGTCTTCGTCACCGGCCTGCCGGACATGAACCCGGCCGACGTCATCGCAGCGCTCCTGGTCTTCCGCCTGTTTTACCTCATCATCCCGTTCATCATGGCGCTGTTCGTGATCCTGTTCTTCGAAAGATCACAGCTTGCCGCGGCGCAGAAAAGGGAAGGGTTGAGGTAACTCAGCCGTCTTCCGGCTTTTCCTCGCCGCGCAGCCAGAAGGCGCGTTGCGAGGCGAACCTGTCCTGCGCCAGCCTTGTCTTGAGGTAAGGCAGCAGCGTGTGCAACTCTTCTTTCAGCGTGTAGGGCGGATTGACGATGATGAGGCCGGAGCCGCTCAGCCCATCCAGCCGGTCGCTCCTGACGGAAAGTTCCGCGCATAGCATCTTCGGAATCTCGAAGGATTGCAGCCGCTCGTGGAAATCCTTGATCGGCGCGCCTTTCTTGAGCGGATACCACAGGCAATATGTGCCAGTGGAAAAACGTCGGTAGGCCTTGTTCAAACCATCGGCCAGGCGCTGATATTCATTCTCCAGCTCGAATGGCGGATCAACGAGGATGAGGCCGCGTTTTTCTTTCGGCGGCAGATGCGCGCCAAGCGACAGCCAGCCATCGAGCTCGGTCACCCGCACCTGATAGTCACCTTCGAATAGCCGCGCGAGCGCGCGGCTGTCATCCGGGTGCAGTTCCATGGCCGAAAGCCGGTCCTGCGGGCGAAACAGCATACGCGCGAGTTTCGGTGAGCCGGGGTAGAATTTGACACCGCCTTCAGGATTGAGTTCCTTCACGGCGGCAAGATAGGGCTCCAGCAGCTCGGCGATAGGGTCGGGCAGATCACCCTCCATCAGCTTTCCGATGCCGGTCTGCCATTCGCCGGTTTTCTGCGCCTCTTCAGACGTCAGGTCGTAAAGACCGATGCCGGCATGGGTGTCCAGTACCCGAAAGGCCTTGTCCTTGTTCTGCAGGTAACGCACGAGGCGGGCGAGAACGACATGTTTGAGGACATCCGCGAAATTGCCGGCGTGATAAATGTGGCGGTAGTTCATGGATGTGTCTCGCTTGCCGTTTATCCGGATGAATGGTCAGGATGAATATTCTTGATGGACGTCACTTCGGCCTTTTTGCCGCATCGTTGATGCAATATACAAAAGACATGAACGTTGCGACCCCGATTTCCGCTGAAAAAGCCACCCTGAAGGCCGAAGTCCGTATCGGACACACGGTCTGCCCGCATGACTGTCCGAGCGCGTGCGCGCTGGAGGTCGATATCAATGCCGATGGCCGCATCGGTCGTGTGCGCGGCGCCAATGCCAACACCTATACCGCCGGCGTGATCTGCGCCAAGGTGGCGCGGTATTCCGAGCGCATCTATCATCCCGGTCGTCTGCTGACCCCGAAGCGCCGCAAGGGCGCAAAAGGGGCGGGCGACTGGCAGGAAATTTCCTGGGAAGCGGCGCTGGACGAGGTCGCCGACGCTTTTGTGAAGGCAGAAGCTCGGCACGGCGCGGAGGCCATCTGGCCCTATTTCTATGCGGGCACCATGGGGCAGGTGCAACGCGATTCCATCGAGCGGCTGCGCCACGCCAAGAAATATTCGGGCTTCTTCGGCTCGATTTGCACCAACATGGCCTGGACCGGCTATGTGATGGGCACGGGCGCCTTGCGCGGCCCCGATCCGCGCGAGATCGGCAAGGCCGATGTCGTCGTCATCTGGGGCACCAACGCGGTCGCCACGCAGGTCAATGTCATGACCCATGCGGTCAAGGCCCGCAAGGAACGCGGCGCGAAGATCGTCGTGGTCGATATCTATGACAATCCGACCATGAAACAGGCGGATATGCGCCTCGTCGTCCGACCCGGCACGGATGCGGCGCTGGCCTGCGCCGTAATGCACATCGCCTTCCGCGACGGTTACGCCGACCGTGGTTACATGGCGCGCTTCGCCGACGACCCAGCCGGGCTCGAGGCGCATTTGAAGACGAAGACGCCGCAGTGGGCATCAGAGATCACGGGCCTTTCGGTCGACGAGATCGAGGATTTCGCGAGGCTGGTTGGTGTCACGAAAAAGACCTTCTTCCGGCTCGGATATGGCTTTGCCCGACAGCGCAACGGCGCGGTCGCCATGCATGCAGCGCTTTCGATCGCCACGGTGCTCGGTTCCTGGCAATATGAGGGCGGCGGCGCGTTCCACAATAATGGCGACATCTTCCGGCTCAACAAGGCGGAGCTCATGGGCACGGCCTATGCCGATCCCGACGTGCGCCAGCTCGACCAGTCGCAGATCGGCCGCGTGCTGACGGGGGACGCCGAAGCGCTGCGCCACGGCGGCCCGGTGACGGCGCTGCTCATCCAGAACACCAATCCGGTCAATGTCGCGCCCGAACAGAGGCTGGTGAAGCAGGGCTTCCTGCGCGATGATCTCTTCGTCGCCGTGCATGAGCAATTCATGACGGAAACGGCCGAGCTTGCCGATATCGTGCTGCCCGCCACCATGTTCCTCGAACATGACGACATTTACCGCGCCGGCGGCCAGAATCACATCTTGCTTGGTCCTAAACTGGTGGAGCCGCCCGAAACGGTGCGTACCAACCTCTTCGTCATCGAGGAGCTGGCAAAGCGTCTCGGGATCGACCACATGCCGGGCTTTGGCCTTTCAGCGCGCGATCATGTCGATCATATGCTGAAAGTCAGTGGCTGGGGCGACTTCGATACGCTCGCCGAAGAGAAATGGATCGATGCGCAGCCACCGTTTGAGGTCGCGCATTATCTTGAAGGCTTCGGTTACGGTGACGGGAAGTTCCGTTTCAGCCCCGATTGGGCAACAGGGCCGTCTCCCAACAAACCGCCGAAGAACATCGGCGTGATGGGGCCGGTGTCGGAATTTCCGAAATTCCCGGATCAGGTCGATGTCATCGAGGTTGCGGATGCTGACCATCCCTTCCGACTGGCGACATCGCCCGCGCGCAACTTCCTGAATTCCACTTTCGCGGAAACCAAAACCTCCGTGCAGAAGGAAGGTCGCCCGGAACTGATGATCTGTCCTGAGGATGCCGCCATCAACGGCATTTCTGATGGCGACATCGTCCGCATCGGCAACGGGCGAGGCGAGGTCCGGCTCCACGCGAAAATCGTGGTAGGTGCTAGGCCGGGAGTGCTCATTGCCGAAGGGCTATGGCCGAACAAGGCGCATCTGGACGGCGAGGGCATCAACGTGCTGACCGGTGCCGACGCCGTCGCTCCCTATGGCGGCGCGGCCTTTCACGACAACAAGGTTTGGCTGCGCAAGAGCTGACGGAAGATTTTGAATGACGAAGTTCGACAACGTGAAAATTGAAATTCTGAAAGACGAAACGCTTTCAAAGAACTGGTATCACCTCCGCAACATAACCTACAATTACACCAATTCCCGTGGCGAAACGAAAGTCATCAGGCGCGAAGCCTATGACCGTGGCAACGGCGCGACGATCCTGCTGTTTGATCCACGACGCCAGACGGTTGTCCTGGTACGGCAGTTTCGCATGCCGGCCCATGTGAACGGTCATCCCGGCTGGCTCCTTGAAGCCCCGGCCGGCCTGCTGGACGGCGATAATCCGGCCGAAGCCATCCGCCGCGAGGTGACGGAAGAAACGGGCTACGTCGTGAGGGACGTGCGGTTCCTGTTCAAATCGTTCATGTCGCCCGGTTCTGTCACCGAGATCATTCATTTCTTCGCCGCGATTGTCGAATCTTCGGATCGTGTCGAAGAAGGCGGCGGTGCGGCCCATGAGGACGAGGATATCGAGGTCGTGGAAATCCCGCTGGACGACGCCATGAAGATGATCGAGACGGGCGAGATATGCGATGGCAAGACGATCATGCTGCTGCAATGGGCGGCCTTGAACCGCGCCTCCCTGACAGCCTGAGATTTCATCATCTTTCGGAGACTCTTATGAACGTGTCGCTCTTAAAGTCGCCCGCTGCCGCGACTGACCGGATCCGGCTGGTGGAAAAGGAAACCGTCTGGAAGGGCTTCGTGCATTTGCAGAAGCTCGTTTTTGACCAGCGCATGCCTGACGGCAAGACGATCCGTATTGTGAGGGAGGTCCATGATCACGGCCTCGCCGCCGCCATTCTCCTGTACGACCCGAAACGTGACAGCGTGGTAATGGTGCGGCAGTTTCGCCCCGCCGCCTTCGTCAACGGCGATCCGAACTTCATGATCGAAGTTCCGGCAGGGCTTCTCGATGGCGACGATGCCGCTGATGCGATCCGCCGTGAGGCGATGGAGGAATCCGGTTACGCCGTCGAAAAGGTTGAATACCTCTTCGACATGTATGCCAGCCCCGGCACACTGACGGAAAAGGTGAGCCTCTTCGTCGCCCGTATCGATCTCGACGTGCAAGCGGGCAGCGGTGGTGGACTGGAGGATGAAGGCGAAGATATCGAGGTTCTGACCTACGGTCTCGACGAAGCCTTCGGAATGATCGCCTCGGGTGAGATCACGGATTCCAAGACGATCATTCTGCTGCAATGGGCGATGTTGAATCGTGATCGGCTTTAAAGGCGGGGCGGCTTGAGCATATCCAGTGAACTAACCCACGGATACAGCCATCAACGCTAAAACCGCCCCCTGACGCCGGCACCCACGAAAATCGACTGCAAGTCGCCGCCACCAGCGTTCTTCTCCGACGACAGGCTTCCGGCGCCCGCGCCGCTATAATGCGTGTTCCCGCGCCCGAGGCTGGTATAGTCGTAAGCGCCGTCGAGGTAGATCGAGGCGTTTTCAGTCACGTCATAGGCAACGCCTGCCTTCACCCCGAACATGCCGGCAACGTCGAATTTGTCAGTGAAGCGCATGTCGCGCAGCCAGTGATCGTCAGTCGCCTTGGCGTAGACCATGGCGCCACCTTCGAGACCGAGATTGAGCGACCAGTTGCCGAATCTCTGGCCGCCCGTCAGGTTGCCGTAGAAAACCGGTATCTGTTGGCGATAGGTGATTCCCTTGAGGCCATCCTTGAATTTGCCTGAGAAATCGCGGCGGGAGAAAACACTGTAAACAGCGTTGCCGCCATAGGCCGACCATTGCACATCGGTGTAGCGAAAACCGACGCCCGCGCTGAGATATTGCTGCGGATCCTCCAGCAATGTGCGATTGAGTTCGAGGCCTCCCGAAAAATAATGGTCGAGCCGTGTGTCATCATGCTGGGAGCGATCGCTCCAATTCTCCTTGGAGCTGTCTTTCGAAAAGGGCCATACCCAGTCGTAGTCGGTCATGTAGCCATCGCCTTCAAAACCGATGCGGCCTTCCGCCTTGACGCGCCAGCCGGGCGCTAGTTCAAGGCCGAGCGAGCCGCGCAACGCCATGGCGTTTTTCGTTTCCCATTCCAGTTCGCTCACCTTGCGGCCACCGAGATGAACAGTTTCCGTCGCCCGGAGATTGAGAACGCCGGCATCCAGTGAAGCCGTAATGCCGTTTTGTTCGGCGGCGAGTGGCAGGCAGGTACCCATCAGTAAAGCCGCAGAAAGCGGCAGGGGAAATCTCGAAAATCGCATAATCGCTCCTGAACGTCCGGAGGGCCTGAAGTAGAGGCCGTTGCGGTCATTAAAGACGATTATGGTAAATGATCGGTTTATTTCACCGAAGATACCAATTCTGATTTATCTATGTACTTTAGGAATAGCTACATCACGAGGCAGAAACAAGGATGGAATACTCGGTTTTACTTTCGCTCTTGTCGAAAACGGCTTTTCCGCCTTCCATCCGTACCTTGCCTTCGGCGAGTAATTTCAGCGCCAGTGGATAGAGCTGGTGCTCGACGGTGAGGATCCGCGCAGCCAGGGTATCGGCCGTGTCGTCGGAAAGAACCGGCACAGCCCCCTGCGCAATCGTCGGGCCCTCATCCATGCCTTCGGTGACGAAATGGACCGTGCAGCCGGAAATCTTCATGCCGCTGTCGATGGCACGCTGATGCGTATGCAAACCGGGGAAAAGCGGCAGCAGGGAAGGGTGGATATTGATGATGCGGCCTTCATAGGGGGCAATGAAATCCCCCGAGATCAGCCGCATATAGCCGGCGAGACAGACGATGTCAGGCGCAATCTCCCCAAGAGCGGCCAGAATGGCGCCCTCATGTTCCGTCTTGCTCGCATAGGTCCTGCGTTCGAAGACGAGGGTCGGAATGCCGAAACCCCGTGCCTTTTCCAGCCCGCCGGCAGTTGCCTTGTCCGAGATCACGCAGGCGATTTCCGCCGGAAAATCCGCCGTCTGGCAGGCCTTTACCAGCGACACCATGTTGGAGCCGCTGCCGGAGATGAAAACGACGACACGTTTGCGGCCGGACGACAGGGCGGCGGGCATCATAGGGCGAGGGCGCCCTTGTAGATGGTGCCATGCGCGCCTTCTTCACGGGCGACCATGCGGCCGAGCGGGAAGACGGTCTCGCCTTGGGCCGTCAGAACTTCGGTGACCTTTTCGGCATTTTCAGCCGAAACCACGACGATCATGCCGACGCCGCAATTGAAGGTGCGCAGCATTTCCTTTGCTTCGACACCACCGGTTTTCGCAAGCCAGGAGAAGACGGCAGGAACCTCTATCGCTTCGAGGTCGATCTCGGCGGCGAGATGTTTGGGCAGAACGCGCGGAATATTCTCCGGGAAACCGCCGCCGGTAATATGCGCCAGTGCCTTCAGCGCGCCGGTCTCGCGGATCGCCTTCAGGAGCGGCTTCACATAGATGCGGGTTGGAGTCAGCAGCGCTTCGCCCAGCTTCTTGCCATCGGCGAAGGGAGCAGGTGCATCCCAGTCGAGTCCGGAGATCGATACGATCTTGCGCACCAGCGAGAAGCCGTTGGAGTGGACGCCGGATGAGGACAGGCCAAGAATGACGTCGCCCTCGGAAATGTCGCCGGCGGGCAGAAGCTGGCCGCGTTCGGCCGCGCCCACGGCAAAGCCCGCGAGGTCGTAATCGCCATCTGAGTACATTCCCGGCATTTCAGCGGTTTCGCCGCCGATCAGCGCACAACCGGATTCGCGGCAGCCGGCGGCGATGCCGGAAACGATCGCAGCGCCCTGGTCGGGATCGAGCTTGCCGGTGGCAAAATAATCGAGGAAGAACAGCGGTTCTGCACCCTGAACCACGAGATCGTTGACGCACATGGCGACGAGATCGATACCGACGGTGTCGTGATAGTTTGCGTCGATGGCGATCTTCAGCTTGGTGCCGACGCCGTCATTGGCGGCCACCAGAACCGGGTCGGTGAAGCCAGCGGCTTTCAGATCGAACAGGCCGCCGAAGCCGCCGATTTCGCCGTCCGCGCCGGGACGTCGCGTGGAACGCACCGCCGGTTTGATCTTCTCGACCATCAGATTGCCGGCGTCGATATCCACCCCTGCGTCACTATAGGTAAGACCGTTCTTGCCCGACTGGCTCATGGCTCTCGTCTCCGCTGGTTCCTTTGGCGTCGCCATTCGCACGGGACGGGGCCTGATGCAAGGGTTTGAGTGGCAAAACCTCCGGTTTTTAACGGCTTTGACGTTCCGCGATGGCCGCTCTCGGCAGCATTTGCCGCAATGCGGCGAAGGTGGGACCGAATATTCTGCGTTGTCGGCTTTTTCAGCCCCCGTTATCCCTTTGCCGACGCAGTCTTGACCATGTGCCCACGCCCATCCTATCTCCATGATGCGGGATGACGATGCGGTGACAGAAGGATGAACGGATGCAACCCCATGTAAGCGGTACCAGCCTGCGCCGGCAGGTGTTTTTCTGGATCGGCGTGCTTGCCGTCTTTATCCTCTTCCTGATGGTCTTCAGCTCCATTCTCCTGCCTTTCGTGGCTGGCATGGCGCTAGCCTATTTTCTCGATCCGGTGGCCGATTGGCTGGAGAGGCGCGGCCTCAGCCGGCTGATGGCCACAGTCGTCATTCTCATCTCCTTCGTGCTGGTCTTCGCGCTGTCGCTCATCATCATCATTCCGCTCATTGCCGCCCAGGCCTCGGAATTCATCACGCGCATCCCGCAATATATCTCGTCGCTGCAGCAGCTGATCGCCGGCGCGGATACCAATCTCCTGCCGGACTGGGTGAGCAGCCAGATCGATGCGGTAAAGGAGAACTTCTCGAAACTCCTCACCGAAGGTGCGGGTTTCATCGGCACATTGCTGACGCAGATATGGAATTCCGGCAAATCGCTGGTCGATGTCGTGTCGCTCCTGGTGGTCACCCCCGTCGTCGCCTTTTACCTGTTGCTTGACTGGGACCGGATGATCGACAAGGTCGACAGCTGGATACCGCGCGATTACGTGCACACGGTGCGCCAGATCGCCCGCGACATGGACAAGACCATTGCCGGTTTCGTGCGTGGGCAGGGCTCGCTCTGCCTCATTCTCGGGGTTTATTACGCCGTCGGCCTGTCGCTGGTCGGGCTTAATTTCGGCCTTTTGATCGGCCTTTTTTCGGGCCTCATCAGCTTCATTCCCTATATCGGCTCCATGGTCGGCCTGATCCTGGCGGTTGGCGTCGCCATCGTGCAGTTCTGGCCGGATTATCTCTATGTCGTACTGACCCTGGTCGTGTTCTTTTCCGGCCAGTTCATCGAAGGCAACATCCTGCAGCCGAAACTTGTCGGCAGCAGCGTCGGCCTGCATCCTGTCTGGCTGATGTTTGCCCTCTTCGCTTTCGGCGCGCTTTTCGGCTTCGTCGGGCTTCTCGTCGCGGTGCCGGCTGCGGCGGCGGTCGGCGTGCTTGTCCGCTTCGCCTTGTCGCGGTATCTTGAAAGCGATCTTTACCACGGGCACGCCGCCAACCTTCCCTGGGAAGCCAACCTCACCCTGGAAGAAAGGGAAACGTCCTCCGGCAAGGTTGACTCTCAGAGCTGACAATGACTGACCCAATCAAAACCGACAACGCCCGGTCGAAGGCCGAGCAGCTGCCGCTCGCATTTTCGCATCCGTCCGCCTCCGGCCGGGACGATCTCCTCGTGTCGGCTTCGCTGGAGGCCGCCGTCAGCCTCGTTGACGCATGGCCGCACTGGCCCTCGCCGGTGGTCGTGCTGGCAGGGCCGCCCGGTTCCGGAAAATCGCACCTTGCCAATATCTGGAAAAATATCAGCGAAGCCCGCGAGATTCATCCGCAAGCGGGCGCGGATGCCGCGCGCGCGGCCGAAAGGGGGGCGGTGCTATTCGAGGATGCCGATCGGCGTGATTTTGACGATACCGAACTCTTCCATGTCATCAACAGCGTACGCCAGAATGGCACGACGCTTCTGATGACCAGTCGGCAATGGCCGTCGGCTTGGCCGGTCACGCTGCCGGATCTGCGCTCGCGCCTCAAGGCCGTGACGGTGGTGGAAACGGGTGAACCGGACGAGGCGTTGCTGGCGCAGGTGCTGGTGAAGCTCTTCGCTGACCGGCAGCTTTACATGGATGACAAACTCATAGGCTACATCGTCAACAGAATGGAACGTTCGCTCGATACGGCGCAGACGATCGTAGAGCGGATCGACAGGCTGGCGCTTTCGCGCGGAACGAGGATCACCCGCCCACTGGTCGCGGAAGTCCTCAACGCGATGGACAATGCCGAGAGACATAACGGACCGGACGACGATTGACTGTCACAGTTCCGTCGTCAAACTGTTATACGGGCAAGAAGGACGATCGCGGGATGCAGCAGGATCACGGATTGGAAATTGGTCAGGGGATGGAACAGGGCATGGACGCTGTCGCGCAGGAAGATTTCAACAAGGTTCAGCCGCAGACCGAGGGCGAGAACCTCTGGGATAGCCCCGCGCGTTTCATCAACCGCGAATTCTCCTGGCTCCAGTTCAACCGCCGTGTCCTTGAGGAAACGCTGAACACCGATCACCCGCTGCTGGAGCGGCTGCGTTTCCTGTCCATCTCGGCGGCCAATCTCGATGAGTTCTTCATGGTTCGCGTCGCCGGCCTCGAAGGCCAGGTGCGCCAGAAGATCACCGTCAGGACCCCGGACGGCAAGACCCCGGCAGAACAGCTCGAAGATATTCTGAAGGAAATCGACAACCTGCAGATGGAGCAGCAGGCCTCGCTTGCCGTTCTGCAGCAATATCTTGCCAAGGAAGAAATCTACATCGTACGCCCGGCTGCGCTTTCGGATGAGGATCGCAACTGGCTGGAGACCGAGTTTGAGGAGCGCATGTTCCCGGTGCTGACGCCGCTCTCCATCGATCCGGCGCACCCGTTCCCCTTCATTCCCAATCTCGGCTTTTCCATGGGCCTGCAGCTGGACAGCGTCAACGGCCGCGAGCCGATGACGGCGCTTTTGCGCCTGCCGCCGGCGCTCGACCGCTTCGTGCGGTTGCCGGATGAAAAGAACGCCATCCGCTACATCACGCTCGAGGATGTGGTCGGTCTGTTCATTCACCGGCTCTATCCCGGCTATACCGTTCGCGGTTCCGGCACGTTCCGCATCATCCGCGATAGCGATATCGAGGTGGAGGAAGAGGCCGAAGATCTGGTGCGCTTCTTTGAAAGCGCGCTGAAACGCCGCCGCCGCGGTTCCGTCATCCGCATCGAGACCGACAGTGAAATGCCGCAGTCGCTGAGGCAGTTCGTGGTGCACGAACTCGGTGTGCCGGATAATCGCGTCGCGGTTCTGCCCGGTCTTCTCGCGCTCAACACTATCTCGGAAATCGTGCGCGCCCCGCGCGACGACCTGAAATTCGAGCCCTACAATGCCCGTTTCCCGGAGCGCGTTCGTGAACATGCCGGCGATTGCCTCGCTGCTATCCGCGAAAAGGACATGGTGGTTCACCATCCCTATGAAAGCTTCGACGTGGTGGTGCAGTTCCTCCTGCAGGCTGCGCGCGATCCCGAAGTACTCGCCATCAAGCAGACGCTTTACCGCACCTCTAACGACAGCCCGATCGTTCGCGCGCTGATCGATGCCGCGGAAGCAGGTAAATCCGTCACCGCGCTGGTCGAGCTCAAAGCGCGTTTCGACGAGGAAGCAAACATCCGCTGGGCGCGCGATCTGGAGCGCGCCGGCGTGCAGGTCGTGTTCGGCTTCATAGAACTCAAGACCCACGCCAAGATGTCGATGGTGGTGCGCCGCGAGGATGGCAAGCTCCGGACCTATTGCCACCTTGGCACGGGCAACTATCACCCGATCACGGCCAAGATCTATACCGACCTGTCCTTCTTCACCTGCAACCCGAAGATCGCCCACGATATGGCGAATATCTTCAACTTCATCACGGGTTACGGCGAACCGGAGGAGGGCATGAAGCTGGCCGTCTCGCCCTATACGTTACGCGCGCGCATCCTCAAGCATATTCACGAGGAAATCGAGCACGCCAAGCGCGGCGCGCCGGCGGCGATCTGGATGAAGATGAATTCGCTTGTCGATCCAGAGATCATCGATGCGCTCTACCATGCCAGCGCCGCCGGTGTTGAGGTGGACCTCGTCGTGCGCGGCATCTGCTGCCTGCGCCCGCAGGTGCCCGGCCTGTCGGACAATATCCGCGTCAAATCCATCGTCGGCCGCTTCCTGGAGCACAGCCGCATCTTCTGCTTCGGCAATGGTTTCGGCCTGCCGTCGGACAAGGCGCTGGTCTATATCGGCTCCGCCGACATGATGCCGCGCAATCTTGACCGCCGCGTGGAAACGCTGGTGCCGCTGACCAATCCCACCGTGCATGAGCAGGTTCTTTCACAGATTATGCTGGGCAATCTCATTGACAACCAGCAGAGCTACGAGATACTTGCGGACGGAACGTCGAGGCGCATCGAGGTGCGTAAAGGCGAAGAACCGTTCAACGCGCAGCACTATTTCATGACCAATCCCAGCCTTTCCGGACGTGGTGAAGCCCTGAAATCCAGTGCGCCCAAATTGATTGCCGGGTTGATTTCGTCCCGCAAGAAACAGGCTGAATGACTCGATCAGAAGCACAGGGGCGGCTGACCGGCCTTGCCCCCGTTTCCGTCATAGATATTGGCTCGAACTCCGTTCGTCTTGTCGTATATGAAGGTCTTTCCCGCGCGCCTGCGGTGCTGTTCAACGAAAAGGTGCTTTGCGGGCTTGGCAAAGGTTTGGCGCTGACGGGGCGCATGCATGAGGAAGGTGTAAGCCGCGCGCTCCTGGCGCTCAGGCGTTTTCACGCCCTCTCCGAGCAGGCGCAGGCGCAGCAGCTTTATGTGCTGGCCACGGCCGCGGCCCGAGAAGCGGAAAATGGTCCCGATTTCATTCGTGAGGCCGAAGCCATCCTCGGCTGTGAGATCGAGGTTCTGTCGGGTGAGAAGGAAGCGCTTTATTCGGCCTATGGCGTGATCAGCGGTTTCCATGATCCTGATGGCATCGCCGGCGACCTCGGGGGCGGCTCGCTGGAACTGATCGACATCAAGGGCAAGAGCTGCGGCGAAGGCATCACCCTGCCGCTTGGCGGTTTGCGGCTTTCGGAGCAATCGGACGGCTCGCTGGAAAAAGCGGCGACCATTGCCAGAAAGCACGTCAAATCCTTCGCCAAACTTCTGGCGGCGGGTGAGGGGCGCACCTTTTACGCCGTCGGCGGCACTTGGCGAAATATCGCCAAGCTGCACATGGAGATATCCGGTTATCCCCTGCACATGATGCAGGGTTATGAATTGCCGCTAGAGGAAATGCTGAATTTCCTCGAGGAGGTCATCGTCTCCCGGGATAGCAAGGATCCCGCCTGGCAGGCGGTCTCCAAGAACCGCCGCTCGCTCCTGCCATTCGGTGCCATCGCCATGCGCGAAGTTCTGAAGATGATGAAGCCGGCCAGGATCGCTTTTTCCGCACAGGGCGTACGCGAGGGTTACCTTTATTCGCTGCTGACGGAGGCGGAGCGCGAATCCGATCCGCTGCTGGTGGCCGCCGACGAACTTGCCATTCTGCGCGCCCGTTCTCCGGAGCATGCGCGAGAACTGGCGGACTGGAGCGGTCGCACCTTCCCGGTTTTCGGCATCGACGAGACGGAAGAGGAAAGCCGCTATCGGCAGGCCGCCTGCCTGCTGGCCGACATCAGCTGGCGCGCGCATCCGGATTACCGCGGTCTGCAGGCGCTCAATATCATCGCCCACTCGTCCTTTGTGGCGATCACCCATCCCGGGCGCGCCTATATTGCACTTGCCAATTATTACCGCTTTGAAGGCCTGAACGACAACGGCACCACCGAGCCGCTTGCCGCCATGGCGGGGGAGCGTCTGCAGGAACTCGCCAAACTGCTGGGCGGCCTGCTGCGCGTCGTATATCTTTTTTCAGCCTCCATGCCGGGTGTCGTGGATCACCTGAAATTCCGCAAGACAGATAATCCGGATCTCGATCTGGAATTTGTGGTGCCGCATGATTATTGCGATTTTGCCGGCGAGCGGCTGGACGGACGTTTGCAGCAACTGGCGAAGCTGACGGGCAAGCGGCTGGCCTTCGTGTTCGAATAAGAAGCGGCGGAGTTTCCGTTCACGACAGAAACGACATTGGCCCCGTGCTAGGACCAGCGCTCGCAGAACGCTTCGATATCGTTTGACTGAAAGTCGCCAAGCCGCGCCATGATCGTCTCGAAGGGCCAGTCCCACCAGGCAATAGCGGTAAGCTTCTGCGCAATCGATCGTGAAAAGCGCTCGCGAATGATTTTTGCGGGTACGCCGCCGACGATGGTATAGGGCGGCACGTCCCTGGTTACCACGGCGCCGGCGGCCAGCACCGCGCCGTCTCCCACCTTGACGCCCGGCAGGACGATGACCCCGTGCCCGATCCAGACATCGTGACCGATAACGGCGCGATCCTGCTTCCGCTGCGCAAAAAAGGCCTCGTCGCGCACTGCATCGACCGAGTAATATTCAGGGCAGTAGCTGAAACGGTGCATGGATGGCCGGTCCATCGGATGGTTGGGAGCGCCTATCCTGACCTCCGCGGCGATGGCGCAGAACTTGCCGATGATCGCATCCCCCACCATGCAGCGGGGACCGAGATAGGAGTAATTCCCGAGTTCGACATTGTGCAACGAGGTATCAGCCAGAATTTCGCAGCATCTGCCGATACTCGAATCTCTTACGCTCGCCGTCGCGTGAATGACGGTCTCTGCGAGCTTCGGGCGTTTGATCTGTGCGGTGGGGTCCATTCCAGTCTCCGGATTTTGCGCCTGCTTAACCGGGAATGATGAAGGGCCTGTGACGCGGAATGGCGAAGCAGTGTGGTCGTGACCAGCATCTCCTCACAAATGGGGATCAAACCTATTGCTTCGCGCAACACCTCCTTTCTTGGAGGGGTATCACCTATCGGTGACTTTAGCCGCAATGTCGTTTTTCTTCCAGTAGTGCTCGGTTATGTTCTGCGCGTTCCGAATGATATGACCGGCGATGTCAGGGTCTCCACCCTCGAATGTTTCCGGGTCGGCACCGCATAACAGCAAGAAGAGCTGCTGATGAGCGACAGCGGTAAAATAATCGCGGGGTGGGGGCTGCATGTCTGAATCGGCGGCCTGGAATGCCTCGGAAACCTCTTTGCTGGCGCGCTCAAGCGCTGCGTGAATGGCGGCCATCATCGCCGCTTCCTTGCGCTGCAATATGTCCTGAATTTGCCGCTCAGCCGGTGTCAGGACCGGGCAACTCTCGCTCATCGAATACCTCTCCTGTCGGCACAACCATGTCGTTGAGCGATATTATCGCATGGATTGTGTCCGCTTTACGGGAAAGATTGAAATCGTGGTCCTGAAACATGGCGCGATGGCTCGCCACCATGCCGGGACACATGGATCAAAACGGCAATGGGCCGGCACTGCTTTGCAACCGGCTCAGCCGTGCCCCAGCGCCTTGCGGATGCAGGCGCTGAGATAGGCATATTGCAGCGGCGTTATCGTCGCCATGGCTTCCGTGCGGCTGGCGAGCCGGTCCTGATAACCGACCGGAATATCGAATTGGCTGAAGGTGAAATCCCAGCGGGTGCCTTCGACGATATTATAGAAATGCTCGGCACCGCTGACAGCGGTCTTGGCGAGCTCGCCGCCGAAGATGTCCTGTACCACCAGTGCGGTGACGCTGCCTTGCCCTTTTGCGGGGTTGTCGCGTGACCAGAGGTTGCTGGTCTCACCCGACCAGCTTTTCTTCAGGGCGTAATAAAGTCTCTCTGCATGGTCCTGCATGAAATGTCTTCTTTTCCGCAAGCATGTTTCCGTTGAAGTATGGCGAATCGGAACGGAGCGCCATGCAGATATTGGTCTACCGGGCGCTCCGTCGGGTCATTCGCCGCTGCCAAAGCGATTGGCAACAGCTTCGGTCTTATTTCGCCTCGAGCAGGTCCTTGACCTCAAGCAGAACGAATTCGTTGTCATCAGCCTTGTCCAGCGCCCGCCCGGCAGAGAAAGGCAGGTTGTTGTCATTGCCGACGATGATATGCGTGGCATCGACGCGGTCGACATTCTCGATGGTGACGAAAGGCATGTCGTAGAAACCGTTGCCGCCGCCCTGGCGCTTCTTGTTATCAGGGTCGGAGATCTTCATCAGGTCGATATAGCCGATCTTGCGGGCGGCCTTGCCGACATTGGCGTCGTTGAATTCGATCTTGTAGATGCGCTTGACCTTGGCTGGGCGGGCGAAGCAGTCCGCAGTGGGAGCCTTCGGGTCGGCGCAGGCCTTGTCGGCCGTGCCGGCGCCGTTGTCGCGTTCGATGACGAGGGCAGTGGTCTCGTCCAGCATGTTGAAGTCACCGATCGCCTCGCCGCCTTCCGCCAGCGGATAAAGCCAGCTGCGACCGGTCCACTCTTTCCTGGCGGTGTCCAGTTCGATGATGCGCAGCGCGGTCGCGCCGTCTTCGGTCTTTTCTACCTGCCCGTCCGCCATATAAAGCGGTCCTTCGAGAAGGCCGTAGAGCTTTGAGCCGTCCTTGGAGAGCGCCATGCCTTCATAACCGCCGGAGCGTTTCAGGTTGAAAGCGGGCATTTTCTGAGTCGGGTTGCCAGGCAGTGCGAGAGCCGGATGGTCGGGAGACTTCACCTCGATATCACCGGCCTTGGTGGAGATCACATCGGTCAGCTTGCCGTCGCGGGTGAATTTCAGGATGTAAGGACCGAATTCCTCACCCACCCAGAAACCGTCGGCAACAGGCTGAATGGATTCGACATCGAAATCGGCGCCCGTCAGGTAGCGCTTTTCCGTGCCTTCCAGAACGATGGGGAAGGGCGATTTCATGTCGGGGTCGGAGAGAAACACAGTTTCAAGCGCATTGACCTTGCCGGCTTCCCAGTCGAACTTCAGATGGTGAAGCATCAGCATGGCGTCGCTCGAATTGAGCTTGGAGCCGAAACCGTTGTCGGAAAGGCTCCAGAAGCTGCCGTCCGGCATGGCCTTGATGCCGGAAAAGCCCTGCATGGGCTGGCCGTTGAACGGCATGGAAAGGCCCGTCAGGCGCACGCCGTCCTTGCCGGGCACGGTGCCGAGGCCTTCGGCGCGCTTGCGGTCGGCTGTGGTGAACTTGGCGGAGGTCTTGAGATGTGCCGGCGCATCGGCAGGCGCGGCGATGATGGTGTTGGCCGGCAGAATGGCATGTGAAACCAGCTTTGCCGGAAACTCCTTTTCCGCTGCCTGCGATGCGGAAGCGAGCGCGAGAACCGCGCAAGAGGCGAAAAGAACGTGCTTCATGTTGAGACCCCTCTCAGTACCTGTTGAAGACAGGATTGACGCGATAGGGGCAGCACATGACAGAGAGGTGATTGCCGTTTGAAGCTTTGATGAATTTTGATGACGGCGGCCGCTGGCAAAGGTGACGGCGACGTTGCTTCGCCCTAAGCGGCGGGGGCCTGATACTGGCTGAGCGTGCAGACACCGAGCGTCTGACCACGGCCCTTGACCGCGTGCTCGCCGAGATATTCGCTGCGCACGCCCTTGGGCAGCACCAGCTGATGGGCGAGGTCGGCGGAAATCAGCACGGGGTGGCCAAGCATCTTGCTCAGCGATTCGAGTCTGGAGGTCGTGTTCACCGTATCGCCGAAATAGGTGATCTTGTGATGGTCAACGCCGATTTCCGCAGTGATGACAGGTCCGCCATGAATGGCGAAGCGCAGGCGCGGCACTTCACCAAAGCGGGAAAGCCACATGTCGCGCTTTTCCTCGATGGTCGCCTGAATATCGAAAACGCAGCGCACGCAGGCGGCGCGCCGTATCGCCCTATGGTATGGCCAGGTGATGATCGCGGCGTCGCCGATGTAATCGTCGATGACGCCGCCGTGTTTCCTGACCGGTGCGGCATAGCTCGCGAAGATTTCGCCGAGAAACTCCTGTGCCTTCAGGTCGCCATGGGTTTCTGCGAAGGAGGTGGAGCCGACAAGGTCGATGAAGATGAAGACACGGTCTTCGCTCACCGGTCTGCGATAACGCCCGAGAATGAGGTCGATGAAGATATCGCGGCCAAGAAGTTCACGCACGCGCATGATGAAGACGATGATGCCGCAGACGATGAGCGTGAAGACCAGCGTCTGTACTTCGGCATGAACGGCGCGTTTCCAGGTGCCGGGAAAGATGCCACTCAGCCACAGGATCGTGCCGCCCAGCCCGAACCCGCAGAAGACGAGAACAGCATAGATGACAAGACCGACGGCAATGTAAACCGGTGTCGGCAGGGCGCTGACCTGCCGCGACAGGCCGGGCATGATGTAACCGCGCTCGAAGGCGAGGATTGGCGCGCAGGCAAACAGCGCATAGGTCGCGCCGATGAGCGCGCCACCGCCATATTCCAGGAAGGCGTAGGCCACGCCGCTGCCGGCCACGGCAACGAAGAGCACCACGTAATCCAGAATGGGCAGCAATTTTCTCATGTCGATTCTTGATCTCGGGAAGGGCAGGCCCGTCGCTCCTTGCGGGCAAAGCTTCTGTTCAGGTCATATGCGACATTAATGTGGAAAAAGCGCTGGAAAAAGTGAGCAATCGGTAAGGTTGCATAAAGGATCGGAAAGCCTGTTGCCCGGTTGCCGCAACGGACGGGGCCCGCACCCCGCCTAAGTTTATATTGTGTATTCGATGGCTTCACCGATTTTGTCGCCCGACGCGCTGTCGGGCGATTCGGGTGTTCGGCCAGCGCCATTCAGATGCAGCGCTAGCGAATGAGGCGACACGCGGTATGAGAAGGTCGCGGAAAGAGCGAGCGTTACGACTCGTTCGCCGCAACCTCTACAGCCTCGACCTTCTTGCCGGCAAAACGCAGGGCGACCTCACCATTGATGAGCTTCAGCGCCACATTGCCGAAAAGCTCCCGCCGCCAACCGGTCAGTGCTGCCACCGTTGCCTTTTCGCCCTCGGCGGCGATCTTGTCCAGATCGTCGCTATTGGCGATGACCTTGGCGGCGACGCCGTGCTTGTCAGCTGTCAGCTTCAGCAGAACCTTCAAGAGTTCCACGGCAGCGCCCGAACCTTCCGGCGCGTGGCTGTGACGCGGTGCCTTCGGCATTTCTTCTTTCGGCAGCGCCAGCGCCGCATTCACCGTCTCGACGATGGCGTTGCCGGACGCGGAGCGTTCCCAGCCCTTGGGAATGGTGCGAAGCCGCGACAGCGCCTCGGCATCCTTTGGCTGCTGCTGGGCGATTTCGAAGATCGCATCGTCTTTCAGCACGCGCGAGCGAGGCACGTTGCGGGAGCGCGCCTCCCGCTCGCGCCAGGCGGCGACGAATTTGAGGATGGCAAGCTCGGTCGGCTTGCGCAGGCGCGATTTCAGCCGCAGCCAGGCATCGTCGGGATGCATGTCATAGGTGTCGCGAGACTCGAGAATATCCATCTCTTCGGTCAGCCACAGCGAGCGGCCTTCGCGCTCGAGCTGGGCTTTCAGCGAGAGATAGACATCCCGCAGATGGGTCACGTCGGCCAGCGCGTAATCCAGCTGCTTTTCGGTCAGCGGGCGGCGGCTCCAGTCGGTGAAACGGGAGGATTTGTCGATCTGCACGTTTTTGATCTTCTGAACCAGCTGGTCGTAGGAGATCGAATCGCCGAAACCGCAGACCATGGCGGCGACCTGCGTGTCGAAGATCGGATGCGGAATAAGCCCGCCGAGATGGTAGATGATTTCGATGTCCTGTCGCGCCGCGTGGAAAACCTTCACGACGTCGGGATTGGCCATCAACTCGAAAAGCGGCGTAAGATCGAGGCCCTTCGCCAGCGGATCGACCAGCACCTCGAGAGTCGGGCTTGCCATCTGCACGAGGCAGAGTTCCGGCCAGAAGGTGGTTTCCCGCAAAAATTCGGTGTCGATGGTGATGAATTCCGATTTCGCCAGTTCCGTGCAGGCCTCGGCGAGGGCGGCAGTCGTTTCAATCATTGCAAATGGCCACTCGTGAAAATTATCCGTCTTACTTTCCCTTTGCCGGGCGCATGTCAATACAAAGCCCGTTTTTGAAGGCCTAACGATCGTTTTTCTCCGGCGGATTGGGCTCCGACCCATTCTTTTTAGGTGGTGTGGGTGCGGCGAGCTTCTGGAAATAGGCCGAGGTGCGCAACAGCGAACTGAACCGCCAGTTCCTCTCCTCAAGCGGAACGCCCTCGCGCACCTGCAGCCGATATATGGTGTAGGCGATGAAAACGATCTGGATCGCGGCGGTATAGCTGAACAGCGCCTTCGGACCGAACTGATCGATCAGGACGGAGGCGAGAAGCGGCCCCACGGTTGCGCCCACCGACCAGAAGAACAGCAGTCCGGCTGACATCATCGCATGTTCGCCTTCCCTGGCGTGGTCGTTGCCATGCGCCGAACTCAGCGAATAAAGCGGCAGGGCGAAGGCGCCGAAGATGAAGACGCCGATGATATTGCTCCACTCGTCCGTGCCGGCGAAGAAAGCGAGAAACAGCCCGACGATGACAGAGGCGGCCGTGGTGGCGAGAATGATGATGCGCCGGTCATAACGGTCGGAATAAACGCCAAGCGGATATTGCAGCACCACACCGCCAATAATGCCCGCACTCATGAAGGTGGCGATGGCGGTAACGGAAAAGCCGATCTGTTCGGCATAGATCGGGCCAATGTTGCGGAAGGCCGCCATGCTGAGGCCGACTGCCACGCAACCGACGACGGCAAGCGGGGAAATGCGCCAGACGGCGAAAAGGTCGAAGGGAATCTGCTTCGGCGGGGCAGGGTTGGATTTGTCGGCAAGCGAGATCGGCACCAGAGACAGCACGAGCGCTATCGCGATCAGCGAAAACACCACCGGGCCTTCGACACCCATCACGGCAATGACATATTGCGCCAGCGTCACGGAGCCGAGATCGACGAAACGATAGATGGAAAGCGTGCGCGCGCGATTGGAATTCGTCACCTGGGCATTGATCCAGCTTTCGATGGCCGCAAAAAGACAGGCGACGGCAATGCCGATGACGAAACGCATCAGCATCCAGAATAGCGGGTGGATGATGAGCGGCATGGCGATGGAAGCGGCCGAGGCGACCGCTGCCATGGTGGCAAATGTTCTGATATGGCCGATCTTTCGCAGAAGCCGCGTCACCGAAATGCAGCCGAGTGCGAATCCGATGCTGTAGGCGGCGCTGATGACGCCGATGGTGCTGGCGGAAAAACCTTCGGAGATGCCGCGCAGGGCAATATAGGTTCCCTGCAGGCCGTTGCCGCCGATCAGGATGCCGGCGGTGACGAGAAGCGGGATGAGGGGTCTGATCTGGCTCATTGCGGGCCGACTCGGTTTGGCGGGCTGAATATGCACTATCTAAAGCCAAGGCGGGGGAAAGGACAGGCTGAAGGCGACATTGTTGCGCTTTGCCTTGACAAATCAGGCTGGCCATGCGCTTTTCCGGCAAATTTCGACAGTGCCGCCCATCTGGCCTCCAACGGGCCCACGACACGTTCCAGGATAAAAAAATGCATCGTTACCGCAGCCACACCTGTGCCGCTCTCCGCAAGTCCGACGTCGGCGAAACCGTTCGCCTTTCCGGTTGGGTTCATCGCGTGCGAGATCATGGCGGCGTTCTCTTCATCGACCTTCGCGACCATTACGGCATCACCCAGGTGGTTGCCGATCCCGACAGCCCGGCTTTCAAGGTTGCGGAAACCGTGCGCGGCGAATGGGTCATCCGCATCGACGGCCTCGTCAAGGCGCGTTCGGAAGACACCGTCAACAAGGGCATGGCGACCGGCGAGATCGAACTTTACGCTCAGGAGATCGAGGTTCTCGGCGTCGCCAAGGAACTGCCGCTGCCGGTCTTCGGTGAGCCTGACTATCCGGAAGACGTTCGCCTGAAGTACCGCTTCCTCGACCTGCGCCGCGAAACGCTGCACAAGAACATTGTCAAGCGCACGCAGATCATCTCCGCCATGCGCACCGGCATGGCCGATGCCGGCTTTGCCGAATATACGACGCCGATCCTCACGGCCTCCTCGCCGGAAGGTGCACGCGACTTCCTCGTGCCGTCGCGTATTCATGAGGGCAAGTTCTTCGCGCTGCCGCAGGCGCCGCAGCAGTACAAGCAGCTTCTGATGGTGGCGGGTTTCGACCGTTACTTCCAGATCGCGCCGTGCTTCCGCGATGAAGACCCGCGCGCCGACCGCCTGCCGGGCGAATTCTACCAGCTCGACGTCGAAATGAGCTTCGTGACCCAGGAAGATGTCTGGACCACGATGGAGCCGATGATGACTGCCGTCTTCGAAAAGTTTGCCGAAGGCAAGCCTGTCACCAAAGAGTGGCCGCGCATTCCCTATGATGAAGCGATCCGCAAATACGGCTCCGACAAGCCGGACCTGCGCAACCCGATCGTCATGCAGGCCGTGACCGAGCATTTCGATGGTTCGGGTTTCAAGGTCTTCGCGAACATGATCGCCTCCAACCCGAAGGTTCAGGTCTGGGCAATTCCGGCCAAGACCGGCGGTTCGCGCGCATTCTGCGACCGCATGAACGCCTGGGCGCAGTCTCAGGGTCAGCCCGGCCTCGGTTACATCTTCTGGAAGGAAGAAGACGGCAAGGTCGGCGGCTCTGGCCCGCTCGCCAAGAACATTGGCGAGGAACGCACCGAGGCCTTGCGTCAGCAGCTCGGCCTCGAGGCAGGTGATGCCTGCTTCTTCGTCGCCGGTGATCCCGCCAAGTTCTACAAGTTTGCCGGTGAGGCGCGCACCCGCGCTGCCGATGAACTGAACCTGATCGATCGCGACCGCTTCGAAATGTGCTGGATCGTCGACTTCCCCTTCTTCGAATACAACGAAGAAGAAAAGAAGATCGACTTCGCCCACAACCCCTTCTCCATGCCGCAGGGTGGTCTGGAAGCGCTGGAAGGGCAGGACCCGCTCTCCATCAAGGCCTTCCAGTATGACGCCGTCTGCAACGGCTTCGAAATCGCCTCCGGTTCGATCCGTAACCAGTCGCCCGAGTTGATGGTCAAGGCTTTCGAAAAGGTTGGCCTGTCGCAGACCGACGTTGAAGAGCGCTTCGGCGGTCTCTACCGCGCCTTCCAGTATGGCGCGCCTCCGCATGGCGGTTGCGCTTTCGGTATCGACCGTGTGGTCATGCTGCTGGTCGGTGCGAAGAACCTGCGCGAAATCACGCTGTTCCCGATGAACCAGCAGGCGCAGGACCTCCTGATGAACGCGCCGTCGCCGGCAACGCCGACGCAGCTTCGCGAACTGGCGCTGCGCGTCGTTCCATCCAAGAAAGACTGATCGTGTTGAAGACGCTGCTCGACCGTGTTCGCGCAGCCTTCACCCGTGCATTGGCGGCCGCACTTGCGGCCGCTTTTGCGTTCTGGGTCGCGCATCGCTGGCTAGGCCACCCGCAACCCGTCTTCGCGGCGATCAGCGCGCTCATCTGTCTGGCGCCGGGAATTCCAAGCCATGTTCGTCAGGGCCTCGGCTTGATGGTGGGCGTCACCGTCGGCATTCTCGTCGGGGAAATAGCCCTCCTGGTCCCGCATGATTTCGCCGAAATCAGGCTGGCCTCGGCGACCTTCATCGCCATGATCCTCGCCTCCATGTTCGGCCTGCCGCCGGTCGTGCCGATACAGGCTGGTGCTTCCGCCATGCTCGTGCTCCTCATGGGGCCGCAGGTTGCCGGCCTTGTCCGCTTCATCGACGTGATCGTGGGTGTCGCGACCGGTGTCACCGTAGCGCTGGTCTTCTTTCGCGAACGGCTGAAACTCTAGCCGTCACCACTGGTGGATGAGGAATTTTCCGTCTTTTTTCTCGCGAACGCGGCAAAGACACAATTTTACCGCGAGTCGAACCCACTTCCGCACATAATCAGCCGAAATCCGATCCCAGTATAGCCCTGCGTCCACCAGGGGGATGCAAGTCTAACGCAGATTTTAAACTTGGGACGGCGCCGACCGAACGTTGAATCCGGTTCGCGCGATAATATTGGTAAGGATTTCAGAATGGTTCATCAAACGGAAAAAGACCCTGCCATCGCGGCCGGGCATGTGCATCCGGCCACGCACCGCACTCATTTCGCGGCCGGGCTGCGCTCGCCGGGCGCGAAATTTGTCATGATCGGCTTCATTTCGATGGTCTTGCTGGTGCCGCTCCTGCTGGTCTGGGCATTGACGGAAGAACGCGCCTCGCGTGCACAAGAGGTATCCGGACGGATCGCCCATGGATGGGGTGGCGATCAGGTGGTGAATGGACCTTATCTTGCCGTGCCCTTCGATGTGGAACGCCGCCGCGAGGTCAATGGCCAAAGCGTCGTTGATCGTGTGACGGAATGGGTGCTTGTCATGCCGGAAACACTAAAGGTCACGGCTGATCTCAAGACCGAGGAAAAGCAGCTGTCGATCTATAGCTTGCCCGTTTATAAAGGCGATCTCGCGCTTGCCGGTCGCTTTGGTTCCGGCATCCTGACGGATCTCGCCCGTTTTGCTGGCACGCCCCGTCTCGACAACGCCGTCCTGGTTCTCAATATCGCTGACATGACAGGCATCCGGTCCAGCGCAGGCGTCCGGATAGACGGCGGGCCCGTTCTGCCATTTGATCCCGGCATGCGGGACATGTCCGCAACGGCAACGCATGACGACCCGCAGGCGCGAATGATGTCCGATGCCGGAGTGCATAGGCAGATTGACAGAAGCCTCATTGAAACCGGCTTTGCCTTCGATATCGCCTTTTCGCTGAACGGGTCGGGCAGTTTCGCCGTCGCGCCGGCAGGTCAGACGACGAGTTTTGCCGCAAAAGCCAATTGGCCACATCCGGGTTTCGAAGGCCTGTTTTTGCCGGAGGAAAAAACGATCACCGCCACGGAGTTCAGTGCCAGTTGGACCATTCCGTATCTCGCACGGGGCTTGGATCGGGTTGTTGAAGGCCCGCGATTGCCGCTCTCCAACAGTCTGATGACAATCAATCTCGTAGAGCCAGTGAAATTTTACCAGATCATCGCGCGGACACTGAAATATTCGATCGGGTTCATCTCTCTCGTTTTCCTTGCCGTCTTTATCGTCGAACTCAAGGGCGGCACCATCGTGCACTGGCTACAATATGTGCTGACAGGGCTGGCGCTGATCGTTTTTTATGTACTTCTCCTGGCGCTTTCGGAGCACACGGGATTCACCATTGCTTATGTCGCCGCCGCACTTTCAAAAGCGGTCCTGATCTCCTTTTATCTCGGCAGCGCAACCCGTAGCCGAAGGAACGGCATTGCCCTGTTCGGCGTGCTCTCACTCGCCTACAGCGTCATGTATTTGGTGCTGAATGAAGATGAATATGCGCTGTTGGCCGGCGCGGTAATCTCGTTCATCGCCATAGCCGCCACAATGTTTGCGACGCGCCGCGTTGACTGGTCGGGAGCGGGCACTGCAGGTGAGGGCAGGATAATCGCACAGGGCGAAACGGCCTGAGCGCCACTGCCGCCCCCAAAAGCGGGACGCAAGCTGCGATCCGCTTTTGGCGTTGATCGTGAGATAAGTTATCGGGAGCTGACGACATTCCCGGATGTTAATTGAGCACAAAAGGAAAGCCCCGGTGCAATGGACCGGGGCTCTTTCGTCTTATTCGTTTGCCGTCACCGTGACGCCGAGCATTTTCGGCAAGGTGTTCGGCGCGCCCATGGCAGCGCCCATGATCATGGGGAAAGGGACCGGCTTTTCCGGCGCTGCCGTGATCGAGAAGTTCTTCGGATCGTCGATATAGGTGTTGATCGCCGCCGACACCATGTTCTGCAATTCGGGAACGTTGAGCGAGGCCATCATGATCGGCGCCATGCCCTTGATGGTCTGTGCAAGCTGGTCGCCCGTCATACCCTGCTGGCTCGCCGCATAATCGATCGCGCGCTTGGTGATGCTGGCGTCTTCGAAGCTGATCTCGGCGTTGACGAAGGAGAGTTGCTGCATCAGGCCGAGCATGGCAAGGCTCGCGGCCTGGTCTGCCTGTTCCTTGTTCGGGTTGGCAGCCTGCGCCTTCACCGTTTCCTGCATCGACTTGATGAAGGCGAGCGTGTAGCCGGAGAAACCGAACGACATGTTCAGGCGGCCGACATCATCGAGGTCGATCGCGTATTCCTCGACATCGACAGTCCCGGAAGCCACTTCCCAGCTGCCGCTCATGGTCATGTCGCCGGAAAGCGCCTGCAGCTTCAGTTTTTCGATTGCATCCTTGGTGGCGGGGTCGGTGACGTCGCTGAGGTCGGCCTTGAAGCCGGAGGCGTCGAGGTCAAAGCCGATCGAGTTCTTGTCGTCGCTGACCGACATCGTCGCACTGGTTTCCTCGAGCGAGAAAGCCTGCTTCCCGTCGACGGACACGGAAATCGGGCCGCTATGGGCTTCGTCGTAGAACATCAGCGCATCGACCGTGCCGGTGGTGGCATCAGCGGGGATGACAAGGCCGGACAGGTAGATGTCGCTGGCCTTGATCTCGACCTTGTCCTGCTTGTAGTCGATATTGTCGAAGCGGGCGTTCTTGATCTTGTAGCCGCCGTTGTTTTCCTCGACGCCATCAAGCGTGATATTGCCAACCGGGATTTTCTTGGCCGGGTCGGCAGCGGCACTGAGGGTCACGTCGTTCAGCGTGACCGTCGAGCCGTTGACGGCGACGGAGCCTGCATCAATTTGACCGCCCTGCGCGGCATAGGCCGCATTGATCTTCTTCAGCACATCCCCACCATCCAGCGCGAAAGCCGGCGCGGAAAGGGCAAGAAGCGCGGCGCTCGCAAAAAGAACCTGCCGGGTGGATTTCAGTCTCATGATGTTTCTTCCCTCAACGTACGGCTGCAAACCGAGCCTTAATGCTAATGGTGATACTTATATTCGCTGATAATCAAAGGTCTAGGGTATTTAGATCGATTCCCATGACGGCGGCATTGCGGCATTTGCAGCGCGGTTAACAAAAAACCGCATGGAAGGGCTGGTTTCATCCACAGCCGCGACCCCTGTGTTTCTTGCCGGGAATCGCCATTTCCGCTAGTCAAGCACCATGGGAAAAAATCTTGTACCTCCGTCCGGCGGAGACGATAATATTCATCCGGTCGATTTGAAGGCAGCGCTCGAAGAGCGCTACCTCGCTTACGCCTTGTCCACGATCATGCATCGTGCGCTGCCGGATGTTCGCGATGGCCTGAAGCCGGTCCATCGCCGCATTGTTTATGCGATGAGCGAAATGGGCCTGAGACCCAATTCCGCCTTCCGCAAATGTGCCAAGATTGTCGGTGAGGTGATGGGTAACTACCACCCCCACGGCGACCAGGCGATCTATGATGCGCTGGCGCGTCTGGCGCAGGATTTCTCGCTGCGTTATCCGCTGGTCGACGGGCAGGGCAACTTCGGTAACATTGACGGTGATAGCCCCGCCGCCATGCGTTACACCGAAAGCAAGATGACGGCGGTGGCCGAGCTTCTGCTGGAAGGTATCGGGGAAGACGCGGTCGATTTCCGCGACACCTATGACGAATCCAATTCCGAGCCCGTGGTATTGCCCGGCGCTTTCCCCAATCTGCTGGCGAACGGTGCTTCCGGCATCGCTGTGGGCATGGCGACGTCGATCCCGCCGCACAATGCGCATGAACTGTGTGACGCGGCGCTGTACCTCATCAAGCATCCCGATGCGACCGTTGAAAAGCTGGTGGAATTCATTCCCGGTCCCGACCTGCCGACCGGCGGCGTGATCGTTGAAAGCCGCGAGAATATTCTCGATGCCTACAAGACAGGCCGCGGCGGTTTCCGCGTGCGCGCCAAATGGGAGACGGAAGACCTCGGGCGCGGCGGTTATCAGATCGTCATTACCGAAATTCCGTTCCAGGTGCAGAAATCACGCCTGATCGAAAAGATCGCCGAACTGCTGATCGCGCGCAAGCTGCCGCTTCTGGAAGATGTCAGAGACGAATCCGCCGAGGATGTGCGTATCGTTCTGGTGCCGAAGAGCCGCACCGTCGATGCGACGCTGTTGATGGAATCGCTCTTCCGTCTCTCCGATCTTGAAAGCCGCCTGCCGCTCAACATGAACGTGCTGTCGCTCGGCAAGGTGCCGAAGGTGATGGCGCTGAACGAGGTGCTGACGGAGTGGCTGGCGCACCGCAAGGACGTGCTGGTCCGCCGCTCGCGCCATCGTCTGGCGGCAATTGATCGCAGACTGGAAATTCTGGGCGGCCTGCTCGTCGCTTATCTTAATCTTGATGAGGTGATCCGCATCATCCGCGAGGAGGATGAGCCGAAACAGGTGATGATGGCGAAATGGTCGCTGACGGACCTGCAGGCCGAATCCATCCTCAACATGCGGCTGCGCAACCTGCGCAAGCTCGAGGAATTCGAAATCCGCAAGGAATTCGACGAACTGACGAATGAGAAGGCCGAGATCGAAGCGCTGATCGCCTCTGATGACAAACAGTGGCAAACCATCGCCTGGGAAATCGGCGAGGTCAAAAAGAAATATGCCAAGGCGACCGAACTCGGCCGCCGTCGCACGCAGTTTGCCGACGCTCCGGATGCCGATATCGAGGCCATTCAGCAGGCGATGATCGAGAAGGAACCGGTCACCATCGTTATCTCGCAGAAGGGCTGGATCCGGGCGCTGAAGGGTCACATGTCCGACACCTCGACCCTGACCTTCAAGGAAGGCGACGGTCCAAAGCTTGCCTTCCCGGCGCAGACGACCGACAAGCTGCTGCTGCTGACGACAGGCGGTAAGGCCTATACGCTCGGCGCCGACAAGCTGCCGGGCGGACGCGGCCATGGCGAGCCGATCCGCATCATGGTCGATATGGAAAACGATCAGGATGTCCTCACCGCCTTCGTGCATGATCCGTCGCGCAAGCTGCTGCTCGTTTCGACGGCCGGGAACGGCTTCGTCGTTGCGGAAAGCGAAATGGTCGCGAATACCCGCAAGGGCAAGCAGATCATGAACGTATCCATGCCCGATGAGGCCAAGCTCGCGGTTCCCGTTACCGGCGACCACGTCGCTGTCGTCGGCGAAAACCGGAAGCTCCTGGCGTTCCCGCTGGCGCAGGTTCCGGAAATGTCACGTGGCAAGGGCGTGCGCCTGCAGCGTTACAAGGATGGCGGCGTCGTGGATGTGAAATGTTTCGCGCTTGCCGAAGGCTTGTCTTGGTCCGACACGGCCGGGCGCATCTTCACCAAGGTTGGTGAAGAACTGCGCGAATGGTTGGCCGACCGTGCAACGGCAGGCCGCACTGTGCCGAAGGGCTTTCCCCGCAGCGGGAAATTTGGTGGGTAAAGCCGCCTGGTATTGACAGGTTATCGATGAAGCGCCGCGCATCGGAAAGATGTGCGGCGTTTCTGTCTATTCGAGTGGGATGACGTGGTCCTTGAGGAACAGATATGCGCCGTCCTCATCGATCTCACCTGCCGCGACATCAAGAACAAAAGCCACGATCTCCGCTTGTTCGGCAACGACTTCAAGTCGGTTGATAAAAAGGAAGGTGTAGGCGGCAAGAAAAGCGGTCCGTTTGTTACCGTCGGAAAAGGGATGGTTGCGCGCTATACCGTAAAGATAAGCGGCGGCGAGTTTCAGCGGTTCCTCTTCTCCATAGGCAGCTTTGTGCAATGGACGCGCCAAAGCTGCCTCGAGTGCGTTTTCATCCTTAAGGCCCGGCAAGCCACCATGTTCGGCTAATTGCTCTTGATGTATAACTTCGATGGCGACACGGGAGAGCCACTTTATATTGCTCACTTAGCGAGTTCTCTCAGAGCTTTATGGTATTTTTTCATACCACGCCGGGCGGCTTCAAGCTGTTCTCTCATTTCCGCATGCTCGGGAATGAGTTCGATATTGCCGGCAGTTTCTCTGAGTTCCAGCGCGTCGCCGGCCTTGAGACCCATGCGATCCAGAACTTCCTTCGGAATGAGGATGCCTTCGGAATTGCCGATTTTGCGGATCGTAATGTTCATGGTAGTAACTCCTGTTATAACAGTGGTTATAACATGGCTGAAATTCGTACACAATGTACGATTTCCGGAGGTTCTCGGTATGACACTTCCAAACGCGGGTTACTTATCTTCCGGCGTATAAACCTCCCACCCGCGCGGCGTCAGATGCTCCTGCGGGTGGTAGCGGGTCTTATAGCCCATCTTTTCAGAGCCATCGACCCAATAGCCGAGATAGACGTGTGGCAGGCCGAGCGCGTGGGTGCGGGTGATATGATCGATGATCATGTAGGTGCCAAGCGAGCGCTTCTCGAGTTCCGGGTTGAAGAAGGAATAGACCATCGACAGGCCGTCGCTCATCACGTCGCTGAGCGCCACGGCGAGAAGCTCGCCGCGTTTGCTGGAATCGATGCCGGAGCCGGGCTCGCGGACGCGGTATTCGATGATGCGGGTGTTCACATGTGTGTCTTCCACCATGATCGCATAATCCAGCGCCGACATGTCGGACATGCCGCCAGACTGGTGGCGGTGGTCGAGGTAGCGGCGAAACAGGGCGAATTGTTCGGTGGAGGGTTCGGCCGCATGCACCGTGGCGACGACATCCTTGTTGGCGGCAAGAACGCGTCGCATCGATTTCGTGGGTTGAAACTGCTCGGTCAGGATCCGCACGGAAACGCAGGCGCGGCAGTTTTCGCAGGCCGGACGATAAGCGATGTTCTGCGAGCGCCTGAAACCGCCCTGGGTCAGAAGGTCGTTCATTTCCGAGGCGCGCGGGCCAACCAGATGGGTGAAGACCTTCCGCTCCATCTGGTTCGGCAGATAGGGGCAGGTGGCCGGCGCCGTAAGATAGAATTGTGGAGAGGGCGTCGCCTGCGTGTTCATCGAACCGTGATCGCCTCCTGCGTCTGTTATAAAGCGCGCCGCGAATTCACGGAGCTGACGGCGGCGCTTCAAGCGACATGCATAATGTCACAGAATGGCAAAATGACGGAAAACGTCAACTGCGGGATGAGGTATTTGGCGGGGTGAAAGCCACGTTTCCGTGGCTTTCCGTAATATTAGCGTGTTCTGACGATGACGGTGCCGAGCAGGAAGTCGTGAACGAGGCGCGAGCGCTCCGTAAACAGGCCGGCAAGCAGGATCAGCGGCGTCAAAACCGAGTTGATGATCCAGAAAAGCACGATGTGAACGGTGGACAGCAGGAAATCGATTCGCCGCCCATCCATGCGCGCCATCGCAATCCCCATCGCCCGCATACCGGGGGTGGCCTGCGACGGGCCTCCGAGCGTCATGCCGAAATAGAGTACCGCCACAATGACGAACAGCGCCGGGTAGAGGAAGAAGCCGAGACCCAGCGTGATCACGCCAAGAAAGAAGACAATCACGGCGGCCGGGATGCACAGGAGGAGAACGATCGCATAATCGATCAGGAACGCGAAGACCCGCCGGCTCAGGACGCCGCTATAGGCGCGCCAGTCATCCGGTGCGGCATAGGTGGGGTTCTGGTCGAGGCTCATCGGTCGTTTTCTCCTGAAAGAACTGACAGCTCGGCATGAGTGCCGTGTCAGCAACAATATGGGTAAGGAACCACCGAATACAATAAGCGCTGGCCTTAGCCCCTGTTGAGTTTGCGTGCGGCTTCGATGGCGAAATAAGTCAGAATGCCGTCGCAACCCGCACGCTTGAAACAGAGAAGCGTTTCCATCATCACCCGCTCGCCGTCGATCCAGCCGTTCATCGCCGCAGCCTTGATCTGGGTATATTCGCCGGAGACCTGATAGGCAAAGGTTGGCAGGCCGAAATTCTCCTTCAGCCGCCAGCAGATGTCGAGATAGGGCAGGCCGGGCTTGACCATCAGCATGTCCGCGCCTTCTTCCACATCGAGCGCCGCGTCGCGGATGGCCTCCATGCCGTTGGCAGGGCTGATGTAATAGCTTGCCTTGTCGCCCTTCAGCAGGCCGGCGGTGGAAATCGCCTCGCGATAGGGGCCGTAATAGCCGGATGAGAACTTTGTCGCATAGGCCATGATCCCGACATTCTGGTGCCCGGCCGCATCAAGGCCGCGGCGGATGGCGCCGATACGGCCGTCCATCATCTCAGAAGGAGAAATAATGTCCGATCCGGCTTCCGCCTGCAGGATCGCCGCCTTGACGACCTGTTCCACGGTCTCATCGTTGACGATCTCGTTGCCGCGCAGAATGCCGTCATGCCCGTGGCTGGTGAATGGGTCGAGCGCCACGTCGGTGATCATGCCAATATTGGGAACGGCTTTCTTGACGGCGGCAGTCGCCTGATTGATGAGGTTATTGGCCTCAAGCGCGTTCGAGCCGGTCTCGTCCCGCAATTCCATCTCGACATTCGGGAAGGTGGCGATTGCCGGAATGCCGAGATCGGCGGCTTCCTTCGCCGCTTCGACCAGTCTGTCGACGCTCATGCGGTTGACGCCAGGCATCGCCGGAATGGGCTCCAGAATATTGCTGCCCGGGACGATGAAGACCGGCCAGATCAGGTCGTCCACAGTGAGGCGGCTTTCCTGTACCAGACGGCGCGTCCAATCCGCCTTGCGATTGCGACGCATGCGGCGATGGCCGGTGATCTCGTCGACCAGGTGGGTTTTGTCCTGCATGTCAGAATGTCCTTCGATCAAATTTGGAAGGCTGCATACCATGAAGCGCGGCGCATGCGAATGCGACAATCTTCCCTCATTGCCGTCCGGCAATGACGATGATGCTTTGACAAGGCAGGCGGCGGAATTCAATATGGGCTGGTCGCCCGTTCGTCGAGACCGTATCTTCCGGCCATGGAACCTGATTCTCAACCTCTGCCGAAGCGCCCGCTCACTGAAATCCTGTTTCTGGTCTTCATGAGGCTGGTCGCGGTTTCGTGTTTCTGGTTCGGGCTGCAATATTGGGCAATGCTGACGGGCTATTCTCTGGGCGGTCACGGCAGGTTCGATATGCTGAACCTGCCCTGGCGTGTGGCCGGCAGCGCGCTTGCCGTCATTTTCCCGGTCGCGGCCCTCGGCCTTTGGCTCGGCGCCTCCTGGGGCGCTGTCATGTGGGTGATGGGCGCGGGCACGCAGATCGCGATGTACAAGGTGTGGCCCCACATCTTCGGCGCCAACACGCTGGTGCCCGTCATGCACGGTCTCGTGGCAACCATTTATATACTATTCCTGGTCGCTTTCTGGCTGGATCAGCGCCAGAATGAAGAACGGGCAAGAATTGATTTACCATAAGAATAAAGCAATTCGGCCTGATTTGCGGCCGAATTTCATATTTAACCCATTGATTTATAACGATCGCCTGTCAGGCATTCCCGCTTCGCCACAAGTTGGGGCCTCCAGGCAAAATGCAGGTAACCATTTGTTAATCGTAGCTTTTAAGTAGAATTTTATGCGCATTGATTAGGTTCTCACTCAAGGCGGGAGACAAACAAACACACCGCCAAACAAAACAGTGAGGCAGTCATGATCAATAGCAAAGTTAAGCCCCAGGCCGTTGTTGCCGATGCACATGAAGATACCATCCGCTCGCTCTACATGGAGTCGCTGCATCTGGTGGAACGTCTCCACCGCCGTCTCCTCGATGTCATCAAGGATGAGTTCGACCGCCAGGGTCGCGATGACGTCAACGCCGTTCAGGCCCTGCTGCTGTTCAACATCGGCAATTCCGAACTGACCGCCGGCGAGCTTCGTTCGCGTGGTTATTATCTCGGCTCGAACGTTTCCTACAACGTCAAGAAGCTGGTCGACCTTGGTCTCATCAACCACCAGCGCTCTCGCGTCGATCGCCGCTCGGTTCGCATCAGCCTGACCGAAAAGGGCCAGGAAATCGCCGAAACGGTTGCCCGCCTTTATGAACGCCACGTCGGCTCGATCGAAAAGGTCGGCGGCATCGGCACCGGCGAGTTCTCCGAAATGAACAAGCTGCTGCAGCGCCTCGATCGCTTCTGGAACGACTCGATCGCTTACCGCCTGTAATACCGCGACGGTTTCACTGTTTAGGCCGGGGGCATTCTTGCTCCCGGCCTGCGGATTCGGCGGCTACATCTCTGCCGTTTCTTCATGTCAAGCCCAACCTGCAAAGCTCGTAGGAACCCTGTTTTGTGGGGCATACACAGCTTCGTGAGAAATGGCCCGTGACACGAATTGGCCATATTGATATGGGACCCGCAAAGCTTGAGGAGCCGGCTGTTTCTCCTGCTGTCGCGGCAAGTCCCGACCGTTCTGCCAGACAATAGCGCCCAGGCGATGGGTGTCGAGTATTCCAGGCCGGCAGGCACGTTGTACGTGTTTGTTAATCATATTGATTTAGGCATTATAGAGAATGCCGAATAGAGTGGCTGGTAGGTAGAATGACAAAGACATCCGTTTCCAATTCCGTATCGCGCCGCACGCTTCTGCGCTCGGCCGTTTCCGCTGGTGTCGCCGCGCTCGCTGCGCCGGCCTTGGCGCAGGACGCGTTTAACGATCTCATGGGTTCCTCGCGCCGCGGCAACTGGGATGACCAGTTCGACGCCAATACGTCGCGTTCGGCTGTGGGCGTCGTTTCCAACAATCCGGTCCTCGGCCGCGAAGCCCCCGTCTATATGCAGCAGGCGATCATGCAATATCAGCAGATCGTGCAGAATGGCGGCTGGCCGGAAGTTCCGGCGTCGCAGCAGCGTCTGCAGATCGGCGTCTCCGATCCCTCCGTTCAGGCACTGCGCCAGCGACTGATGGTATCGGGCGACCTGCCGCGTGAAGCCGGCATTTCCAGCGCCTTCGACTCCTATGTCGATGGCGCGCTGAAGCGTTTCCAGGCCCGTCATGGCCTTCCGGCTGACGGCGTCAGCGGCGAATATACCACCAAGGCTCTCAATGTGTCCGCGCAGATCCGTCTCGCGCAGCTGCAGACCAACCTCGTGCGCATCCAGTCCATGTCCGGCGATCTCGGACAGCGTCACCTGATGGTGAACATTCCGGCCGCCGCCATTGAAGCCGTTGAAAACGAACGCGTCGTGCTGCGCAACACTGCCGTTGTCGGCCGCGCCAGCCGTCCGACGCACGTTATCAATTCGAAGATTTACGAGGTCATCCTCAACCCCTATTGGACCGCACCGCGCTCGATCGTCGAAAAGGACATCGTGCCGCTGATGCAGAAGGACCCGACCTATCTGGAGCGGAACAACATCCGCCTCATCGACGGCAAGGGACAGGAAGTCTCGCCTACCACGGTGGACTGGTTCGCGCCGAAGGCGCCGAACCTGATGTTCCGCCAGGACCCCGGCAAGATCAACGCCATGTCCTCGACGAAGATCAACTTCCACAATCCGAACAACGAATACATGCACGACACGCCGCAGCAGGGCCTGTTCAACAAGCTGATGCGCTTCGAGTCCTCCGGTTGCGTCCGCGTGCAGAACGTGCGCGACCTGACGTCATGGCTGCTGCGCGACACGCCCGGCTGGTCGCGCCAGGAAATGGAACGCGTCATCGCCTCGCGCGTCAACACGCCGATCAAGCTCGCACAGGAAGTGCCCGTCTACTTCGTCTACATCACCGCATGGTCGGCGAAGGACGGCGTGGTTCAGTTCCGCGACGATATCTACGGCAAGGACGGCAATGCCGAACTGGCGCTGAACACGACGGCGGGCATGGAACAGCCGGCCGGTGCCGTGGACGACGATCTGCTGCCGCGCAACTGATCGGGCTTTTGCAATAAGCTTTGAATTGTGAGCGAGGGGAGAGGTGATCGCGGAAACCGGCCAGTCCCTCCGCCGTCATCCTCGGGCTTGTCCCGAGGACCTAATCACCTATCGTAAAATAGAGCATTGCAGATCCTCGGGGCCAGCCCGAGGATGACGCAGGTGCGCGGCTTGGCCGCGCATCATCGCAGCGCCGCCTTTAAGTTTCCGTCGCGCTCTGCTTTTCCTGAAAACAACTGCCACTTTTCGTCGCGACGTCGCAGTTTGACGGGCAAATCTCGCTCTCCGTATTGCTCTTGTTCGGGCAGGGCGCTAAGACGCCATCGCATTACTGTTTCAGGAGCCTTCACCATGTCGAACACAGATGCTTTCTTCTCCAGTCCGCTTGCCGATGTCGATCCGGAAATTTTCGGCGCGATCGAGAAGGAACTGGGCCGCCAGCGCCACGAGATCGAACTGATTGCCTCGGAAAACATCGTTTCCCGTGCCGTGCTCGAAGCACAGGGTTCGATCATGACGAACAAATATGCGGAAGGTTATCCGGGCAAGCGTTATTACGGCGGCTGCCAGTTCGTCGACATTGCTGAAGAACTCGCCATCGAACGCGCCAAGAAGCTGTTCGGCGTCAACTTCGCCAACGTTCAGCCGAATTCCGGCTCGCAGATGAACCAGGCCGTGTTCCTCGCGCTGCTGCAGCCGGGCGACACCTTCATGGGTCTCGATCTGAATTCGGGAGGTCACCTGACGCATGGTTCCCCGGTCAACATGTCCGGCAAGTGGTTCAATGTCGTGTCCTACGGCGTGCGCGAAGGCGATAACCTGCTCGATATGGACGAAGTGGAGCGCAAGGCCAAGGAACATAAGCCGAAGCTCATTCTCGCCGGCGGCACCGCCTATTCGCGCGTCTGGGACTGGAAGCGCTTCCGCGAAATCGCTGACGAAGTCGGCGCTTACCTCATGGTCGACATGGCTCACATCGCCGGTCTCGTGGCTGGTGACCAGCACCCGTCGCCGTTCCCGCACTGCCACGTCGCGACCACGACGACGCACAAGTCCCTGCGCGGCCCGCGTGGCGGCATGATCCTCACCAACGACGAGGATCTGGCGAAGAAGTTCAACTCCGCCGTCTTCCCCGGCCTGCAGGGCGGCCCGCTGATGCACGTCATCGCCGCCAAGGCTGTTGCCTTCGGTGAAGCGCTGAAGCCCGAGTTCAAGGATTATGCCGCACAGGTCGTGAAGAACGCCAAGGCGCTGGCCGAAACCCTGGTTGAAGGCGGTCTTGATGTCGTTTCCGGCGGCACAGACAACCACCTGATGCTGGTCGACCTTCGCAAGAAGAACGCCACCGGCAAGCGTGCGGAGGCAGCACTTGGTCGCGCCTACATCACCTGCAACAAGAACGGCATTCCCTTCGACCCGGAAAAGCCCTTCGTTACCTCTGGTGTCCGTCTCGGCACGCCGGCCGGCACGACGCGCGGTTTCAAGGAAGCGGAATTCCGCGAAATCGGCAAGCTGATCGTTGAGGTTCTCGATGGTTTGAAGGTCGCCAATTCGGATGAAGGCAATGCCTCCGTCGAGGCTGCGGTGCGTGAAAAGGTCGTCGGCCTGACGGACCGTTTCCCGATGTATCCGTACATGTAAGGAAAGAAGACGATGCGCTGCCCATTCTGCGGTTCCGAAGACACACAGGTCAAGGACTCGCGTCCGGCGGAGGACAACACCTCCATCCGGCGGCGGCGCATCTGCCCGGATTGCGGCGGCCGCTTTACGACCTATGAGCGCGTGCAACTGCGCGAGCTGATGGTCATCAAGAAAAGCGGCCGCAAGCTTC
>NZ_QLNF01000028.1:45187-72560 GCF_003261015.1 Agrobacterium sp. MS2
AAAGCTGGTGCGTTCCTTCGAGATCGCGCTGCGCAAGCGGCCGGTTGATCGCGACCGGATCGAACGCGCCGTGTCGGGTATCGCCCGTCGCCTCGAAAGCTCCGGCGAGACGGAAATCCCCTCGGAAGAAATCGGCCTTCAGGTTTTGGAAGCACTGAAAAGCCTCGATGACGTCGCCTTCGTTCGTTATGCTTCGGTCTATCGCGATTTCAGCCATGCCGAGGATTTCGAGAACGTGATTGCCGAAATCAACGCCAAGATCGCGCGCGATACCGACGCTGGAGCATAGACGTGATGAGCCGTGCCGATGACGAAAGGTTCATGGCGCGGGCCATCGAGGTTTCGCTTCGCCACCAGGGCCAGACGCTGACCAACCCTTCGGTCGGCTGTGTTCTCGTCAAGGACGGACAAATCATCGCCGAGGCCGTGACCGCCATCGGCGGACGCCCCCATGCCGAACGCCAGGCGCTGGAACTGGCCGGAGAGACGGCACGCGGCGCGACCGCCTACGTGACGCTCGAACCCTGTTCACACTGGGGTAAAACCCCGCCCTGCGCCAACGCGCTGGTGGAATATGGCGTTGCCCGTGTCGTGGTCGCGGTGGACGATCCGGATGAGCGCGTCTCCGGCCGTGGTTATCAGATATTGCGTGATGCTGGTATCGTGGTGGAAACCGGTCTGCTGCGTGCCGAAGCCCAACGGGCGCTCGCCGGTTACCTCACAAGACAGGTGAAAAAACGACCGCATGTGATTCTGAAGCTTGCGGTTTCTGCTGACGGAATGATCGGCAGGCAAGGTGAGGGGCAGATTGCCATTACCGGCCCTGAGTCACGCCATGCAGTGCACCAACTTCGGGCGCGCTGCGACTGCATTCTCGTTGGTATCAGGACCGCTATCGCGGATGATCCTGAGCTGACCGTGCGCATTGCCGGTCTGGAAAACCGCTCGCCTGTGCGGATCGTGCTGGATCGGCAGTTTGAATTGCCATTGACGTCGAAACTGGTGCGGACTGCGCGGGAAGTTCCGGTGATGGTTGCCGCTTTACCCCCCTCTGCCCTGCCGGGCATCTCCCCCTCAAGGGGGGAGATCGATGGAGCGCTGCTTCGCCCTGCATCGACGGCTGGAGAGGGTGCGTCTAGGGCGCAATTCGACCGAGCGGACAGCCCCTTGCCGATCTCCCCCGTTGAGGGGGAGATGCCCGGCAGGGCAGAGGGGGGTAACCTCGACCTCCGCCGCCAACTCCTGACCAACGCCGGCGTCGAAATCCTCGAAGCCCCTACGCTCGAAAACCTCCTCCACATCCTTGCCGAAAGCGGCATGTCGGAACTTCTGGTTGAAGGCGGCGCCTTTGCCGCAAAATCATTCCTTGAAGCTGGATTGGTGGATCGTATCATGCTGTTTGAAAGCCCCGTCGTGATCGGCAAGGGCGGCATTGTAACGCCGCTCAGCCGTGCCGACATCAAGGGCGACTATGCTCTGATCAGTGAAACCGCCTACGGGCCGGATCGCTGCTTCAATTATGAAAGGCCGATTTGATGTTTACCGGAATTGTCACCGACGTCGGAACCGTTTCCGAGCTGGAAGCTCTGGCCGAAGGCGTGCGTCTGCGGGTGGCTACAAATTACGACCCCAAGACCATCGATATGGGCGCGTCCATCTCCCATGGCGGCGTCTGCCTGACGGTGACGAAGCTGCCTGATGATGGCAGCAATGAGCGCTGGTACGAGGTCGAAGCATGGGAAGAGGCCTTGCGCCTGACGACGATTGCCAGCTGGCAGAAGGGCACCCACGTCAATCTGGAGCGGGCGCTCAAGATCGGCGATGAGCTTGGCGGTCATATCGTCTCCGGCCATGTGGACGGCAAGGCGGAAATCCTGTCGGTCGAGCCGGAAGGCGAGGCGGTGCGTATCCGCCTGCGCGCGCCGGAACATCTGGCGAAATTCGTTGCCCCCAAGGGCTCCGTGGCGCTCGACGGCACATCGCTCACCGTGAACGCCGTTGATGGCACCGATTTCGACGTTCTCCTGATCCGCCACACGCTTTCCGTCACCACCTGGGGTGAGCGCCAGCCGGGCGATTTCGTCAATTTCGAGGTCGACACCATGGCGCGTTACGCCGCGCGGCTTGCGGAATTCCCCTCGGCGTAATGTGACGATGCTTTGGAGAGGAGGACGCACCGACGCCTCCTCCGTCATTCCGGCCTCGAGCCGGAATCCAGTCAGCTCAAGTCTTTGGGCTGAAAGAACTTTTCCCGCCGCGCAGACGCGCGTCGACTGATTCCGGCTCAAGGCCGGAATGACGGAAAGGGGAGTGGCCAACACCTGAAATCGCGGCCTATAGCAATTGTTCTCAAGCACCCGCTTCCGATGAAGCTGGAAACGCTTTAGGACTTTTTGGCCGTTTGAAATCGATCGCGAGCCAAACGGGGTAGGGGAAATACATCATGCCTTCCTTCGAACTGCTGACCGCCTTTTTCATAACCACCGCCCTGTTCGCCTATATCCCCGGTCCGGCCATGCTTTACGCGGCGGCGCAGACCATGGCGCGCGGCCGGTTTGCCGGGTTGATGGCAGTGCTCGGCATCCATGTCGGCTGCTATGTCCACATCTTCGCCTCTGCGGCCGGTCTCTCGGTGTTGTTTCAGGCGGTTCCGTGGCTCTATCTCGCCGTGAAGCTCTGTGGCGCGCTTTATCTCGTCTGGCTCGGCTTCTCGATGTTGCGCAGCAAGATGGAAGGCTAGGCGGTCAATCTGACCATCGAGCCGAAATCGGCACGCCGCGCCTTCATCGACAGCATCATCGTTGATGTACTCAACCCGAAGACAGCGCTGTTCTTTCTGGCTTTCCTGCCGCAATTCGTCGATCCGGCCGCCGCCTTTCCCGTCTGGCTGCAGTTCCTGATCCTTGGCATCGCCGTCAATTTCATTTTCTCCTCCGCCGATCTCGTCGGCGTGCTTCTGGCAGACGCAATGGTCGGGCGCTTGAAGCGTTCGAGAGCGGCGCAGATGCTTGTCCGCCGTGCTGCCGGAACGGTGCTGATGGGGCTCGGCGTCCATCTCGCTTTCCAGAAAACCTGATTCACGGGGAGCCGCGCCGGGAGCGCAAAACCCGGCCAAATGCCCTGCAAACGCGGCCGCTTGCGCCGCCGACACATGAAATTACTTGCCAAAAACGGCCAGCCGTGGTTTGACCGCCGCAAATGCCGGTGTGATCCGGCGTCAAGCTTTTCGGGAAAATCCCCAGGAACCCTCACATGTCCAAACCCCATCTTCTTATCGTGGAAGCACGTTTTTACGATGATATGGCCGACGCTCTTCTCGAAGGCGCGAAGTTCGCGCTTGATGAAGCCGGCGCCACCTATGACGTCATCACCGTTCCCGGCGCGCTCGAAATCCCGGCCGCCATCGCCATGGCGCTTGACGGCGCCGACAATGACGGCACCGAATATGACGGTTTTGTCGCACTCGGCATGGTCATTCGTGGTGAGACCTATCACTTCGATATCGTCGCCAACGAATCTTCCCGCGCACTGATGGATCTGGCCGTCAGCGAATCGCTGCCGATCGGCAACGGCATCCTCACCGTCGAGAACGACGAGCAGGCCTGGGCGCGCGTGCGCCGCTCCGACAAGGACAAGGGTGGTTTCGCTGCCCGTGCGGCGCTCACGATGATCGAGTTGAAGAAAAAACTGGGTGGCTGAACGCATGTCTAATGTGGAAAATGGCGGTGAACCGCGCCAGCCTTCGGTAAAGCCCGCCAATCAGCGCGGCGCAGCCCGCCTTGCGGCCGTGCAGGCGCTTTACCAGATGGATGTCGGCGGAACCGGCGTTATGGAAGTCGTCGCTGAATATGAAGCGCATCGTCTCGGCCAGGAAGTCGATGGCGATACCTATCTCAAGGCCGACCCGTCGTGGTTCCGTTCGATCGTCTCGGGCGTCGTGCGTGACCAGACGAAGATCGACCCGCTGGTGCGCTCCGCCCTTCTCGAAGACTGGCCGCTGTCGCGACTCGACGCCACCGTCCGCGCTATCCTGCGTGCAGGAACTTTCGAGATTCTCGAGCGCAAGGACGTGCCGGTCGCCGTCATTGTCACGGAATATGTTGAAATCGCCCGCGCTTTCTTCGAGCATGACGAGCCGAAGCTGGTGAATGCGGTGCTTGACCGCATTGCCAAGCAGGTGCGCGGCGAGGCAAAACGCTGAACTAAAAGCAGATGAGGAAGAGATGAGCGCCGTTTCCGTCCCCGGACTTGAAGGTCAACTGGACGAGGCGAAGCGCAACGTCTTCCTCCTCACCATGGCGCAGGCGATCATGGGATCGGCCGCGCCCATGAGCTTTTCCGTCGGCGCGCTCGCAGGGTACCAACTGCTTGGCGCCGACAAGTCGCTGGCGACCGCACCGCTTACCGGGTTTAATATCGGTGTGGCGCTTGGCGCGATCTGCGTGGCGGCCGCATCCCGTTTCCTCGGCCGCAAGGCTGGCTTCATGGTCGGCGCACTGATGTGCTCAATCGGCGGCGGAGTTGCTGCGGTCGCGCTCTTCCGGTCGGATTTCTGGCTTTTTGCCGTCGGCCTGCTGCTGATCGGCATTTCCGGCGGCTTTACGCAGAAGATCCGATTTGCCGCAGCCGACGCATCGCCGTCCTTCTACAAACCCAAGGCTATCTCCTGGATACTTGCGGGCGGTATCATCTCCGCCATTGTCGGACCGCAGCTCGCCATCTTCGGCAAGGACCTGCTGGCGCCGGTCACCTTTGCCGGCGCTTTCATGGCGCTCGTGCCATTGGGGCTCGTTTCGATCGCCATTCTGGCGTTTTTGAAGTTGCCCGATCCCAAGGCCGCCGCCCATGTTGAATCGGCAAGGCCGCTTTCTGAAATCGTCCGCACGCAGCGTTTCGTCACCGGCATGATCTGCGGCATCGGCTCTTATGCGCTGATGACCTTCATGATGACCGGCGCACCGCTTGCCATGGTGGTCGGCTGCGGTTTCCCGACCGAACTCGCCACGCTCGGCATCCAGTGGCACGTCCTTGCCATGTTCGGCCCGAGTTTCTTCACCGGGATGCTGATTTCCCGGTTCGGCGCGGAAAAGATTGTCGCTTCCGGCCTCATCGTGCTGATGGCCTGTGCCATCGTCGCCCACATGGGCATCGAATTGTGGAATTTCTGGACGGCGCTGATTCTGCTCGGGCTTGGCTGGAATTTCGGTTTCATCGGTGCGACCGCCATCATCACGTCAAGTTACCGCCCGCATGAAGCGGACAAGGTGCAGGGATTTCACGATATCGTGCTGTTCGGCACGGTTGCCCTGTCATCCTTCTCCTCCGGCAAGGTCTTCACGGCATGGGGCTGGTCGGTCATGAACCTCGTCATCTGGCCCGTTTCAGGGCTTTGCCTCCTGCTGGTGCTGTCGCTCATCTTCACGGCACGCAGAAAAGCGGCCTCAGTCGCATAGTCGGCGCTACGCCTTTCAAGTTTCAGGCAAATTTGTGGGCTTGACGCGAGACGTCGCGCCAACGCAATCTCCCGTCGAGGACATTTTTCCTTGGGAGGGGAACAAATGCCCAATAGGGGACTTCGGACAGGCCGTCCGCGTCCCGCTGCACATGGTTTCGCCACGCCGGGGTGGGAGTGAGGCCCGGCCTTTTGGGAGGTAAGTGCGCATGACCGTAATACCCATAGTCATTTTATGCGGTGTCCTGTCCGTCGTTTACGCGGTATGGGCAACCAAGAGCGTCCTCGATGCCGATCAGGGCAACGAGCGCATGCGTGAAATAGCAGGTTATATCCGTGAAGGTGCGCAAGCTTATCTCACCCGCCAATATCTCACCATCGCCATCGTCGGCCTGATCGTCGCCGTTCTGGCCTGGTATCTCCTGTCATCCATGGCCGCGATCGGTTTCATCATCGGCGCTGTCCTTTCAGGTGTTGCCGGTTTCGTCGGCATGCATGTGTCCGTCAGGGCCAATCTGCGTACGGCGCAGGCCGCGTCGCACAGCCTGTCCGCCGGACTCGACATCGCGTTCAAATCAGGCGCCATTACCGGCATGCTGGTGGCGGGCCTCGCGCTGCTCGGCGTATCCATCTATTATTTCATCCTCACCTCGGTGATGGGCCATGCGCCCGGCTCGCGGGAAGTGATCGATGCGCTGGTGTCGCTCGGATTCGGCGCGTCGCTGATCTCCATCTTCGCGCGTCTCGGCGGCGGCATCTTCACAAAGGGCGCCGATGTCGGCGGCGATCTCGTCGGCAAGGTCGAGGCGGGCATTCCTGAGGATGACCCGCGCAACCCCGCAACCATCGCCGACAATGTCGGCGACAACGTCGGTGACTGCGCCGGCATGGCGGCCGATCTTTTCGAGACCTATGCCGTTTCGGTGGTGGCCACCATGGTTCTCGCCGCGATCTTCTTTGCGGGAACGCCGATACTCGAAAGCGCAATGGTCTATCCGCTGGCGATCTGCGGCGCCTGCATCCTGACCTCGATTGCCGGCACCTTCTTCGTGAAGCTCGGCACCAACAATTCCATCATGGGCGCGCTCTACAAGGGCCTGATCGCCACCGGTATCTTTTCCGTCGCGGGTCTTGCCGTCGCCACTTATGCGACGATCGGCTGGGGGACGGTGGGCACGGTGGCCGGCACGGAAATCACCGGCACCAATCTTTTCCTGTGCGGCCTTGTCGGTCTCGTCGTGACGGCGCTGATCGTTGTCATTACCGAATATTATACCGGCACCAACAAGCGCCCGGTCAATTCCATCGCCCAGGCCTCGGTAACGGGCCACGGCACCAACGTCATCCAGGGGCTTGCCGTTTCGCTCGAATCGACCGCGTTGCCGGCCATCGTCATCGTCGGCGGCATCATCGGCACCTACCAGCTCGGTGGCCTGTTCGGCACCGGTATTGCCGTTACCGCCATGCTTGGTCTCGCCGGCATGATCGTCGCGCTCGATGCCTTCGGGCCGGTCACGGACAATGCCGGCGGCATTGCTGAAATGGCTGGTCTTGATCCAGACGTTCGCAAGGCGACAGACGCGCTGGATGCCGTCGGCAATACCACGAAAGCCGTGACCAAGGGTTATGCCATCGGGTCAGCCGGTCTCGGCGCGCTGGTTCTGTTTGCCGCCTATGCCAACGACCTTTCCTATTTCGCAGCCAACGGCGACACCTATCCCTACTTCAAGGATATAGGCGAGATTTCCTTCAGCCTCGCCAACCCTTACGTGGTTGCCGGCCTGCTGTTCGGCGGCCTCATTCCTTATCTCTTCGGCGGCATTGCCATGACGGCGGTGGGCAAGGCGGCAGGCGCCATCGTTGAGGAAGTCCGTCGCCAGTTCCGCGAAAAACCCGGCATCATGGCCGGCACGGAAAAGCCTGACTACGGCAAGGCCGTGGACCTGCTCACCAGAGCGGCGATCAGGGAAATGGTCATCCCGTCGCTTCTGCCGGTTCTGGCGCCTCTCGTCGTCTATTTCGGTGTGCTGCTGATTTCCGGTTCCAAGGCCTCGGCCTTTGCCGCACTCGGCGCATCACTGCTCGGTGTCATCATCAACGGCCTCTTCGTGGCGATTTCCATGACGTCTGGTGGTGGTGCGTGGGATAACGCCAAGAAGAGCTTCGAAGACGGTTTCGTCGACAAGGATGGCGTGCGCCACGTCAAGGGTTCGGAGGCGCACAAGGCGTCGGTGACGGGTGATACCGTTGGCGATCCCTATAAGGATACCGCGGGTCCGGCGGTCAACCCGGCCATCAAGATTACCAATATCGTGGCGCTGCTGCTGCTGGCGGTTCTCGCCCACTGAAGGCTACCGTTTCGACAAATTGAAAAGGCCCGGGGAGCGATCCCCGGGCCTTTGAATTTTCCGTTCCTGCTGAGGTCAGGGCGTATTGCCGCCCTGGCCGAGAATGCTCTTGGCGATATTGGCGCCCGAGGTGCCGCCGGAAAGCAGCTGCTGCAAGAAGGTGAGGTCCTTGCCGCCTGTCGGCGTGGTGCGCGAAATCGTGTCGAAGACCTTGCCGTCCTGCAGCGTGTAGTTGGCCTTGCGCTCGATGACGCCGTCCTTGTTGAAATAAATGGCGAGAATGTTCTGTTCGACCAGCGACGGCTTCATGAAGGCGGCGCGGCGCACACGCTTCTGCGAGATGTAATAGAACACTTCATTGCCGAAGGTCGCGGTCGTGGAGGGCGTGCCCATGGTCAGGAGAACCTGCTCACGGCTCGAGCCTTCCGGGATCAGCTGGAGCGACTGCTCGTCCATGACATAGCCGTTATGGAATACATCTGTCGTGCTGGTGCAGGCGGAAAGCAGGCTGGATGCGAGCACGATTGCGATGGCGGTCTTGCTCAGAATTTTGCCGTGACTTGCGGATTTCTGCTTGCTCAACTGCTTTTCCCCGACTGCGATCATGAATGGCACCTTCCGGCATTGCGTGGTGCACAGTGTCTGTGCACATGATTGTGTCAATCCGGGGACGGAAAATCCCGATCACCCCCCAAATTCAATGCTTTCCCGGCCTTTTGGAACTCCTCCGGTTCTCTTCGACTGTTTCAGCGCAAAGACGAACGTGACCGCGACAGCATTGCAATTCGTGGATGCTTCGGTAAACCAGCTTTGACGATCATGCAACAAGTGCGATGGGCGGTAAGCGCATTCACCCGTCCCGTTCGGAAAAAAAACGATGATATTCGGGCTGTTCAAGAAGAAAAACAACAATCGCGCCATAGTTGACAGGCAATATGCGACCTTGACGGCAGCAGCCCGCACACCCGAATTTTATCTCGATCTCGGGGTCCCCGACACTGTAATGGGCCGTTTCGAGATGCTGTCGGTCATGATGATTCTCTATTTCCGCCGCACCAAATCCTCCGGTGTCAGCGGGCAGGAGATTGCCCAGGAGATTGTCGACGCCTTCTTTCAGGACCTTGATCACTCCATCCGTGAGCTTGGCATTGGCGATCAGGGCGTGCCAAAACGCATGAAGAAATTCGCCGGCATGTTTTATGGCCGTCTCGAATCCTACGCGGCGGCGCTGGATACGTCCGACCTTGCGGCCCTTGCCGCAGCGCTCCGGCGCAATATATATCCGCAGGCAGACGAGAACGCGCCGGCGCTGGATGGGCTGGCGGGCTGGATGATGGAGGCTTCTTCCGTCCTTGCCGCCTGTTCCGAAGAAACAATCGCAACCGGAAGCCTGACGCTGCCCTTGCCTGGACGATGAGGTTCACATGAACGCGCGACACGCCGCAAATGACGACCTGCCTTTCTCCTATCCCGTGAAGGTAGGCCATATTTCCGCCAATCCCGTCAGGATTGGTCTCGAAGCCGACGCCGAGGAGCTCAAGGCGCTGGCGAAATTCTGGGACGTGGTTTCCGTCGAATATCTGAAGGCAGAGCTGCAGGTATCCCGCTGGAAGAAGGATGGCGTGAAGGTAAAAGGCGAGGTGCATGCGGCCGTGACCCAGTCCTGCGTCGTGACGCTGGAGCCGGTGTCGAGCAAGATCGACGAGACTGTCGAGCAGATTTTCGTGCCGGAAGGTTCGAAACTGGCGCGGATGGTCACGAACGAAGAAGGCGAAATCGTGCTCGATCCCGATGGTCCCGACATTCCCGATCAGTTCACCGGCGACAGCATCGATGTCGGCGCTGTCGTTGCCGAATTCGCCGCCCTTGCCATCGATCCCTATCCGCGCAAACCGGATGCGGCGTTCCCCGAAACGGCCGAAAAAGAACCTGAAGAAGAGAAGCGGCCATCGCCCTTTGCCGTGCTGAAAGATTGGAAAAAAGACTGAATGGCCCAGCCGGGCTGAAATAATTTTATTGTAACGAAGGCCGGAAAAGGTATTTTCGCGCAAAATCCGCTTGATTGGCGGCAAGTAAGGATAAGGGACGAGTGATCAGAATTGCAATTGACGTCATGGGCGGCGATTTCGGCCCAGATGTTGCCATCCCGGGTGCCGCCAAGGCGCTCGAACGGCACAACGATGTAACTTTTCTGCTCTACGGGCAGAAGAGCAAATGCGACCCCATTCTGGCACAATATCCCGCACTTCGGGAAAAGTCGGTCTTTCACGATTGTGAAGTCTCTGTCAGCATGGACGAGAAGCCCAGCCAGGCGCTGCGCCGCGGCCGCTACGTCTCCAGCATGTGGCGCGCCATTGAGGCCGTGAAACTCGGCGAGGCTGACGTCGCCGTTTCCGCCGGCAATACCGGTGCGCTGATGGCCATGGCGAAATTCTGTCTGCGCACCATGGCGCGGGTGGAACGCCCGGCAATCGCCGGTATCTGGCCGACACTGAAGGGCGAAAGCATCGTGCTCGACATAGGCGCGACGATCGGCGCCGACTCCCAGCAGCTTCTGGATTTCGCCCTCATGGGCGGCGCCATGGCGCGCGCGCTCTTCGATATCGACCGTCCGACGGTCGGCCTGCTCAATGTCGGCGTCGAGGAGGTGAAGGGTCAGGAAGAGGTTCGCGAGGCCGGACGGCTGATCCGCGAGGCAGATCTCGGCACCATCGATTATCGCGGTTTCGTCGAAGGTGACGATATCGGCAAGGGCACGGTTGATGTCGTGGTGACCGAAGGTTTCACCGGCAATATCGCGCTGAAAGCGGCCGAAGGCACCGCCCGCCAGATCAGCACGTTGCTGCGTGAGGCGATCTCCCGCAGCTTCTTCGCCAAGATCGGTTATGTTCTCGCAAAGAGCGCCTTCGACGTGCTGCGTGAAAAGATGGATCCGCGCAAGGTCAATGGCGGCGTGTTTCTCGGCCTGAACGGCATTGTCATCAAGAGCCATGGCGGTACGGATGCCATCGGTTTTGCTTCCGCCGTCGATGTCGGCTACGACATGGTTCATAACGGCCTGACGGCCAAAATAGAAAACGATCTCAAGATTTACCACGCAAGACGGCTTCCGCCCCCGGCGCCCGAAGCACTCGTGGCTGACGAGGAATAACGGAATGATCCGCTCTATAGTTCGTGGTTTCGGGGCAGCGCTGCCGAAGCGTGTGATGACCAACAGTGAAATCGAAGGCGTCGTGGAGACGTCAGACGAATGGATCGTGCAGCGAACCGGCATCAAGCAGCGCTATATCGCCGGCGAAGGTGAAACCACCGCGTCTCTCGGCGAAGCGGCGGCGCGTGCGGCTCTCGACAATGCCGGTCTGACGCCCGACGATATCGATCTCATCATCCTCGCCACCTCGACGCCGGATAACACCTTCCCCGCGACGGCAGTGAACATCCAGAACCGCCTCGGCATGACCCACGGCTTCGCCTTCGACATGCAGGCTGTCTGCTCGGGCTTTGTCTATGCCGTTTCGACCGCCGACCTCTATATTCGCGGCGGCATGGCCAAGCGCGTTCTTGTGATCGGCTCCGAGACCTTTTCGCGCATTCTTGACTGGAAGGACCGCACCACCTGCGTTCTCTTCGGCGATGGCGCCGGCGCGCTTGTTCTGGAAGCTGGGGAAGGCGAGGGTACCTCTGCCGATCGCGGTATCCTGACGGCGCAGCTGCGTTCCGACGGTTCGCACAAGGAAAAGCTCTATGTCGATGGCGGGCCCTCAACAACGGGCACGGTCGGTCATCTGCGCATGGAAGGCCGCGAAGTGTTCAAACACGCCGTCGGCATGATCACCGACGTGATTGAACAGGCATTCGAAGCCACGGGCACCACGGCAGACGATCTGGACTGGCTCGTTCCGCATCAGGCCAACAAGCGTATCATCGACGGATCGGCGAAAAAGCTCAACATCGACCCGGAAAAGGTCGTCATTACCGTCGATCAGCATGGCAATACCTCCGCGGCCTCCATTCCGCTGGCGCTTGCCGTTGCCGCAGGCGATGGCCGCATCAAGAAGGGCGATCTTGTCATGCTGGAGGCCATGGGCGGCGGTTTCACCTGGGGTGCGGTGTTGCTGCGCTGGTAAAGGCGCGATTTCAGCGTTTGCCGGGGCGGTGAAGCGAAATCCGCTGTGATTTTCGCGCTCACGCCCCGATAAGCGCGTCTTGACGGCTCGGCCTGTGTCAAAACCGTATCAGTTGCTCTAAGCCCTTGCAGCGATTGCCGAAAGCCGCAAATGAATCTGGAACAGTCCCTTGACCGGCCGCCACAAGGGAAATAATCTCGGCGTCTCCTAGAGAAGAATTCAGACACGGTTTGTGGGGAAAAATGGCCGGGAAGACAGTGACACGCGCAGATCTTGCAGAATCTGTGTTTCGTAAAGTCGGGCTGTCCCGCACCGAATCCGCTGAGCTGGTCGAAACGATTATCGACGAAATATGCAATGCGATCACCCGCGGTGAAGTCGTCAAGCTCTCCTCTTTCGCGACGTTTCAGATCAGGGAAAAGAACGAGCGCATTGGCCGCAACCCGAAGACGGGGGAGGAAGTTCCGATTTCCCCACGTCGCGTCATGACCTTCAAGGCTTCGAATGTATTGAAGCAGCGCATTCTGAAAGCGCATACCGCTCGTAAAGCCAAGCAGAAGGGCCAGAAGTCCGGTACGTAAGCCGGCGCGCGAAGCAGCGCCGTGGCGCGGTTTTGCGCCTCCGTAAGCCCTTTTTCCCATTCTTCCTGTGAACATGCTTGAATTTCAACGCGCAAGCCGTTGAAATCCGGTCGACTCACATCATAATCAATTTTAGTGATTTGTATCCTGCCGCTACCGGTGTTGGCACGAAGGTCGGACCTGACCTTGCGTGATATGCGGGCCGGCGGGTGAAAAGCGTTCTCGTTCAGTGTCCGGCCGGATGCATGGCGCTCCGGTTCGGATGGGAGTGGAAATTTGGATAAAAGCCCCGACGCGTTTCGGACGATCAGTGAAGTGGCGGATGAGCTGAACCTGCCGCAGCATGTGCTGCGTTTCTGGGAAACGCGCTTTCCGCAGATCAAGCCGATGAAACGGGGCGGGGGCCGCCGTTATTACCGCCCTGATGACATCGACCTGCTGAAAGGCATACGTCATCTTCTTTATGACCATGGCTACACTATCAAGGGCGTGCAGAAGCTGCTGAAAGCTAATGGCAACCGCTTCGTGGCTGCCATTGCCTCCGGTGATCTCGCGACCATGGAAGCCATCATGGCGGCGAGCGGCGAAAAGGAAGTCAACGAGCCGCGGGTTATCGATACCGATGGCGATGAGGTCGTCGGCCGTCCGAAGGCGAAGCCAAGCGGCCGGTTTTTCGGTTTTGGCGGTGGCGGCAGCGACGCTGAAATATCGGTGGGCAAGTCCGGCATTGGCAAGGATGACCAGGCGCTTTTGCAGGAGGCCCTGTTTGATCTGCTAGAATGCAAGCGCCTGCTGGACCAGGTTCGCTAAACCTTTTCCACAGCTGTTTCGGGACGCCAACCTTTCAGAAACCCCTTTGGCCGATAATGCGGCTCCGTAAAAAGGAGTCCGACCGTGAGCAACCGAAAATCGACAGCGCGACGCCGCACGGCGAAGAAATCGAGTGGCGGTAGCGTTTGGCCCTGGGTGCTGATGCTGGGTGTGGTTGCCGGCGGCATTCAGGCCTACGAACATCGCGATAGTCTTTTGCCGCAGCGGGCTGTTGCGAAGGCGACGTCTTCGGCAGCCAACGCTCCTAAAGTCACGACGGCGGCCAAGCGCGAGGCGGTTACCTCCGAGAAAGTCGCGGCCATTCGCCCTGCTGCCCCCGTCCTGCCCGGCAACGCACCGGTTCCGCCACGCCCTATCGCCATGCCACCCACGGCCTCTCAGAACAAGGTCGCAGCTATACTGCCGGAAACCCGCCCGTCAGTCGAAAAGGTCTCGCTCGGCGAAAAAAGCGGAACTTTTGCCTTTTGCGGCCGCTCCGGCCTCAACAATTGTGTGGCCGATGGCAACACCTTCTGGATGAAGGGCGTCAAAATGCAGCTCGCCGGCATCGAGGTTCCGCAGATCGACCGGGCGCGCTGCATGGAAGAACGCCAGCGCGGTTTCATTGCGAAAGTCAGGCTTCGCGAAATGCTGAACGCCGGCGCCTTCGATGTCGCATCTACCGGTGCTGCGGGCGGGCAAGCTACGGAACGGACACGCCTTTCGCGCTCAGGCGTCTCCTTCGCCGATCAACTCGTGCGCGAAGGTCTGGCCCATCCGCTCTCGGGAAAAAATCAGTCCTGGTGTGGCTGAGGCCCCGTTGACCGAAACGGCCCGGACTGTGTAGATGAGGCGCGGTCGTGTTTAAGGTCGGCCTTTGCGCCGGCCACCTGAACGATGACAGCATTTTTGCAGCGACTTGACCCCAAACGGTTCATGGCGCCGCAATGCGGACGTGGCGAAATCGGTAGACGCAGCAGACTTAAAATCTGCCGACCATTGGTCTTGCGGGTTCAAGTCCCGCCGTCCGCACCATAACCCCGATTAAATTTTCTTTTTTGCTTCCCTGCGGTTTCCCGGCGTCTGGGAGGATTTTATGCCGAATTTTCCAGGTTTTCGGCATGGTTGGCGCTGAGATCCGCAGGATTGCCTTAAAAGTGTGCTTGATCACGCAGGCGGCATTTTTCCGTTGAAATCACCCGAAAGAACCTATTGACCTTGCCACGATGGGAAGCCCTATCTTTTTTTTAAATGAGAAAAGAGGGGTCCTACGCATGTCACAAATGGAGATCCGGGCGAGCCATCAGATTGCGATCGATGGCATGACATGCGCCTCCTGCGTCGGCCGCGTTGAAAAGGCGATCGCCAGGGTGCCCGGGGTTCTCAAGGCTTCGGTCAATCTTGCGACGGAACGCGCTGACATCTCTTTTTCCGGATCACCTGACGTGCTGGCCGTGATCGCGGCGGTGCGGAATGCCGGCTATGGCGTCGAAGAAAAAACCATAGAGCTTGATATTGAGGGTATGACATGCGCCTCCTGTGTGGGCCGTGTTGAAAAGGCCCTGAAGGCTGTTTCCGGTGTTTCGGAAGCGAGCGTCAACCTGGCGACCGAGCGCGCCACCATCCGCGTCGCCAGCAATGCCGCCTCTACCGCCACCTTGGGGGAGGCGATCAGACGGGCGGGTTACACGGCGAAGGAAATCGTCGCCGACAGGGCCGGCAAAGTGGAACAGGACCGACGCGCCGTGGAGTTGCGCAGCCTGAAAATCAACCTGGCCGTGGCCACTGCTTTGACCCTGCCAGTCTTCGTTCTGGAAATGGGCTCGCATCTTGTCCCCGCGATCCACGACATCGTGATGGAAACGGTCGGCATGCGGGAAAGCTGGTATCTGCAATTCGTTCTGACGACGCTGGTACTCTTTGGACCGGGTCTGCGTTTCTTCAAAAAAGGCATACCCGCACTTCTGCGGCTCGCGCCGGATATGAATTCGCTTGTCGTGTTGGGCACCGCCGCCGCCTGGGGATTTTCGGTTGTGGCAACCTTCCTGCCCGAAATATTGCCGCGCGGCACGGCGAATGTCTATTACGAGGCCGCTGCTGTCATCGTCACGCTCATCCTCCTTGGCCGGTTCCTTGAAGCGCGCGCCAAAGGCCGCACCAGCGAGGCGATAAAACGATTGCTCGGGTTGCAGGCCAAGTCGGCGCGGGTGTTGCGCGACGGCGAAACCGTGGATGTGCCGTTGCAGGATGTGCACGCCGGTGATGTGATCATTGTCCGTCCTGGCGAAAAAGTGCCGGTCGATGGCGTGATCCTCAGTGGCTCGTCCTATGTCGATGAATCGATGATAACCGGCGAACCCGTGCCGGTTACGAAAACGGCGGGTTCCGAGGTCGTGGGCGGTACGGTGAATCGCAACGGCTCTTTCACCTTCCGCGCCACCAAGGTGGGCGCCGATACGCTGATCGCCCAGATCATCCGCATGGTCGAGGAAGCACAGGCCGACAAGCTGCCCATTCAGGCGCTGGTCGACAAGGTCACCAACTGGTTCGTGCCGGCGGTGATGCTGGCCGCAGCCGCCACTTTCCTCGTGTGGTTCTTCTTCGGGCCGGATCCGGCTCTGACCTTCGCGCTCGTCAATGCGGTTGCGGTTCTCATCATCGCCTGTCCCTGTGCCATGGGCCTTGCCACGCCTACCTCGATCATGGTCGGCACTGGCCGCGCCGCCGAGATGGGCGTGCTGTTCCGGCGCGGCGATGCGCTCCAGACGCTCCGTGATGCCGAGGTGATCGCCGTCGACAAGACCGGCACGTTGACGCTCGGCAGGCCGAAACTGGTGCATTTTACAACGACCGAGGGCTTCGGTGCCGATGAGGTGCTGCGCCTTGTCGCATCCCTCGAAACCCGATCCGAACACCCGATTGCGGAGGCGATCGTCGAAGCCGCGAAACATGGCGGCCTGGCGCTTGCCGATGCGGAAGGTTTCGAGGCAACGCCGGGTTTTGGCGTGGGGGCGGTGGTTGAAGGGCGCAGGGTTGAAGCGGGCGCGGACCGGTTCATGGCGAAGCTCGGTTACGATACCGCGATGTTTGCGCATGAAGCAGACCGGCTGGGCAGGGAAGGGCAGTCGCCGCTTTATGCTGCAGTCGACGGCAGGCTGGCCGCGATTATCGCAGTGGCCGATCCGGTGAAGCAGACGACCCCGGAGGCGATCGCGGCGCTGCATGCGCTCGGCCTCAAGGTCACGATGATCACGGGTGACAATCGCCGCACCGCAGAGGCCATCGCCCGTCGCCTCGGCATTGACGAGGTGGTGGCGGAAGTGCTGCCGGACGGCAAGGTGGAAGCCGTCAAAAGGCTTGCCGCCGGTGGGCGCCGGGTCGCCTTCGTAGGCGATGGCATCAACGATGCACCGGCGCTTGCGGCAGCCGATGTCGGCCTCGCCATCGGAACGGGCACGGATGTCGCGATTGAGAGCGCCGATGTGGTGCTGATGTCGGGCGATCTGCGCGGTGTGGCCAATGCCATCGCCCTGTCCAAGGCCACGATCCGCAATATCGGCCAGAACCTGTTCTGGGCCTTCGCTTACAATGCCGCGCTTGTTCCCGTGGCGGCCGGAATATTGTATCCTGTCAACGGCGTGTTGCTGTCACCCGTCCTTGCTGCCGGCGCAATGGCACTTTCCAGCGTCTTTGTCCTGACGAACGCGCTGCGCCTGAAAAGTTTCCGTGCGCCGCTCACGGACAGACCCGCGGGCTTGCAGCTCGCAGCAGCATAGGAGGGGACACAATGGCGCTCCCCCGGTCCATCCACTTGCCGCAGATTGATCGCAGCATCGCGGTGGCGGAGGGCGAGACTGTCCTTCAGGCCGCCCTGGCAGCGGGCATCGCTTACCCGAACGGCTGTCGGATGGGCCGCTGTGGGGCCTGCAAGTCGAGGCTGATCTCCGGTGAGGTCGACCTTCTCAAGCACACGCCTTTTTCGCTGACTGAGGAAGAGAAAGCAGATGGCCTGACGCTTGCATGCCGAGCCATACCATTAAGCGACGTGGTGATCGGCTGGCTGAATGGCGCTGACGCGCTCTCCGACAGTGATGCAGATCTGTTGTCCACCCCGGAAAGATAGGAGCAGGATCCATGAACATCGGCACAGCCGCTACCGCATCCGGCGTTTCTGCAAAGATGATCAGACATTACGAGACGATCGGCCTGATCAAATCGGCGAGCCGCACCGATTCCGGCTACCGGGTCTATACGGCCAATGATCTGGAAACACTGCGCTTTATAAGGCGCGGCCGCGACCTCGGTTTTTCAATCGAAAAGATAAGGCAGCTCATGACCTTGTGGCGTGATCCCGGCGGCGCCTCCTGCGACGTCAAACGCATCGTCATGGAACACGTCGTCGATCTCGAAGCCAAGATGCAAACGCTTCGCGACATGGCCGATACGCTCCGCCATCTGGCGACCTATTGCCCGGATAATGGCGAGCCGGAGTGTCCGATCATTCAGGATCTGGCGCAATCGGAAGATCCCGATTTCATCCCGGCGGCGGTGGTGCCGAAACGGTCGGGCATGTTGAAGGGCACGTCCGGCCCGGTAGCGGAACTACAGCGCCTTGCGAAATGAGCGGCCGTTCCAATCGTGGACGTCGTCTATTGCGGTAAAAATGCCAATGCGGTGAAGGAGATCAGCCATGTGGATACAGATATTACAGCGCTTCCTTATCCTGTGCCTGATGTTGGCGATCGTCTCCGTCATCGCGTTTCTTTTGCCCTATATGGCCGGTGGCGATCCGGCCCGTACCATCCTGTTTTCGCGCATGCGTGATACGGCGCTTGATCCACACGCCGTTGAAGCGCTGAGAACCAGCCTCGGGCTCGACCGTCCGCTCTATGTGCAATATTTCGCCTGGCTGTCGAACGCGTTACGCGGTGACCTTGGCTTCTCCTTCACCAGCAGCCAACCCGTCGCCGGTGAGCTTTTGCGTTCCCTCGGCGTGTCGGTGACACTGGCGCTGACGGCCCTGGCAATAGCGGTGGCCGTTGCCCTGCCGCTCGGCACGCTTGCCGCAATGCGTCCCGGCGGAAGGCTGGACAATTTCGCGACGCTGATGATCCAGACCTTCGTCGCCACGCCCGAATACTGGTTCGCGCCCATGTCTGCGCTCGTCTTTGCCCTCTATCTTGGCTGGCTGCCCTCCGCGGGATGGGACAGCTGGCGTTCGCTGGTCCTTCCTGCGCTGACGCTGACCCTGCGACCGCTCGCCTATTTCACGCAGGTGACGCGCGCGGCGATGGCCGAAGTTTTACGCGCCCCTTATATCACGGCGGCGCGCAGCCGCGGGCTGGGCATGCATGGCACGGTCATGCGGCACGGCATCCGCAACGGCTCGCTTCCGGTTGTCACGTTTTTTGCCCTGTGGCTTGCGGGCCTGCTGGGCGGATCGGTGGTGGTGGAGGTGATCTTCGCCATCCCCGGAATGGGTCGGCTTCTCTACGATGCGGTGGTCAACCGCGACATCCCGATGCTGCAGGGCGGCTTCATCTGCATCGTCGCTCTTTCCATCCTGATCAATACCCTGGCCGACAGCTTCTATGTCCTGATCAATCCGGCAATGCGAGGTCGCCATGACCATTAGTCACTTTCCACAGGCTGCCGCCATGACGATGACCGCGCCCAGACGTCCCTCGACGCTCAACCGCTTCACGGATTTCATTCGCCGGCGGCACTGGACCTTCTATGCGGGATCGGCGATCTTTCTCGCCATCATCCTGCTGCTCATCATTGCGCCGTGGATTTCGCCTTATAATCCGGCGCAGCAGAACCTTCGGCTGCGGCTGAACGCGCCGAGCGCCGCCCATTGGCTCGGAACGGACCATCTGGGGCGTGATGTGCTCAGCCGTCTGCTCATAGGCGGCCGTTTCACGGTCACCATCGCCGCGATCACCGTCATTCTCTCGGTCGTGATAGGGGCCTTGATCGGCATCGTCAGCGGCCGCAGCCGCGGCATAGTCGATCAGATTTTGATGCGCATCGTGGACCTGCTCATAGCCATACCCGATGTCGTGATCGCAATTTTCCTCGTCGCCATCTTCGGGCCCGGATACGGCACGCTGATCGCCTCGCTGACCATCGTTGGCTGGACGCCTTTCGCACGGCTGGCTCGGGGACTGACGCTTTCGATCAATTCCCGTGAATATATCCGTGCGGCAGAGGTGCTTGGATGTACGCGGAGCTTCATCATCTTCCGGCATATTATTCCCAACACGATCTGGCCCATTGCCGCTGTCGCGTTCCTGCGGTTCGGCCACAAGCTGATCACGGTGGGCGGACTGTCATTTCTGGGGCTCGGCGTACAGCCGCCGGCCGCCGACTGGGCGCTGATGCTGTCCGATGCGCAGGCCTACGCCGAACGCATGCCCGTTCTGGTTATCGCACCGGGTCTGGCGATTTTCCTGGCGGCGCTCAGCGTGACCTGGATCGGCCATGGCCTCAACCTTGAAACCAAGAAAACGAGCGGTCATTGACGCCCGCCAAGGGGCAATGGTCGATTTGACTGTCGTCAAACATAGATGACGCCACGGACAATGAAGGAGAGTAATATCATCTGAAGCCGCATGAAAATCCGTAAATGCCTCCGATTCAATAAAAATAAGGGGAACTCTTATGAATATCGAAGGACACACGCATGCCAGCACGGCCATGTCTTCCGAATGCGCACCGCTTCTGGAAATTGAGGACCTGCACGTTTCGGTGCCGGCGCAACATGGTCGGAAATTCGTCATCTCCGGGCTGACGCTTTCCGTCAATGCCGGGGAAGTTGTCGCTCTCGTCGGCGAGTCCGGATCCGGCAAGAGCATGACGGCGCTATCGCTGATGCGGCTCCTGCCACAGGGTGCGGAAATCAATTCCGGCCGAATTTCCTTTGCCGGGCGTGATATTCTCGCCCTGTCATCCGCCGAACTCGACGCGTTGCGCGGCGCAGATATCGGTATGCTGTTTCAGCAGCCACAGGCCATGCTGGATCCCACCAGCCGGGTGAGGACGCAGGTTGCCGAACCGCTATGGGTCCATCGCAAGATGAGCCGGCACGCCGCTCTCAACCGGGTCGTCGGCCTTCTGTCCGATGTCGGCATTCCCGATCCGTCTGCACGGGCGCTGTGCTTCGCACACGAACTTTCCGGCGGCATGGCGCAACGTGTCATGATCGCCGCGGCACTCTCGGGCAATCCGCAACTGCTGATCGCCGACGAGCCGACGACAGCGCTTGATGTCACTGTTCAGGCACAGATATTGCGCTTGCTTGATGACGAGCGCCGCAAGCGCCGGCTGGCCACGCTGCTCATCACCCATGATCTTTCGGTTGTCGCCGCATTCGCGGACCGGATCGCGGTCATGTATGCCGGTCGCATCGTGGAGGAAGGGCCCACCCAGGCGATCCTCAAGGCGCCGCAGCATCCCTATACCAAGGCGCTCATCAGCTGCTCGCTTCTGACCACTGACGGCGAGGGGCAGTTGCTGACAATCCCCGGCTCCAGTTCGCAGGCCCACGACATGTCCTGCGGCTGCCGGTTTCACCCGCGCTGCTCGCTCGCCAAATCCGCCGGCATGGGCAGCCGCTGCATGGCAGCCGAACCGAATCTGAATGCCCTGCCGGAAGGACGCAAGGCCCGGTGCTGGGCAGTCGGTGACGAGCAGGTCAACCATGATCATGCTGGCCACGCAATGTGCTGAAGGAGGTGACGATGTTATCGCCAACGATGAAACAGGCCACGCCATCGGCCGGCAGCGACAGCCGACCCTATGTGATTGCCAAAAATCTTTGCAAATATTACCCCATATCAGGCTTTGGTCACCGGGTGGTGAAATCCGTTGACGACGTGTCGCTGACGATCGGCGAAGGCGAGGTTCTGGGCCTCGTCGGCGAATCCGGCTGCGGCAAAAGCACCGTCGCCGGATTGATAACGCGGCTGACGAACGCGACGAAAGGCGAGGTCAGCATCGGTAATCATAATATACTGCAAATCCAGGGCGAAGAGCTTCGGCGGATGCGTCGGGTCGTGCAACTGGTGTTTCAGGATCCCTATTCGGCACTCGATCCCCGTATGCGCATCGGGCAAAGCATGGAAGCACCGCTTGCCCAGCACGGCATCGGCTCTCGCGAGGAACGCGCGACGCGGGTTTTCCGGATGCTGGAGGAGGTCGGTCTTGATGCCTCATTTTACGATCGTTATCCCAGCCAGTGTTCCGGCGGGCAATTGCAGCGCGTCGTCATAGGGCGCGCACTTCTTCTCAATCCGAGTTTCCTCGTTTGCGATGAGCCGACATCGGCACTCGACGCCTCCATGCGCACGCAGATACTGAACCTCCTGATGGACATGAAGCGTCGCCACGGTTTGACGGTTCTGATGATTTCCCATGACCTGCGTGTGGTGCGTTATCTGTGCGATCGCATCGCGGTAATGTATCTCGGGCGCGTCGTTGAAATCGCTGACCGTGAAGAGCTTTTCCGGGCGCCGAAGCATCCCTACACCAAGGCCCTCATTGCATCGTCGATGCTGGACGAGACGGGGTTGTATGCACCGGAAATGCTCCTGGACGGTGATCTGCCGAGCCCTCTCAATCCTCCCGACGGATGCAAATTCCACACGCGCTGCAAATACGCGACCGCAATATGCGGAGAGGTAGAACCCGTTCTGGAAGGCGTTTCCGGCGAGCATTTCGCGCGTTGCCACCGCTGGCAGGAACTGGGTTGAAGGACGACGCAGCTACAGTTCTCTGATGCTGTAAAAACAGATGAATTGTGTGTTTGAAGCTTAATATCGGAATAAAATTCCGAGTATAAAACGTAAAATAGATGATATTCGAATGGATAATCGAAAGATATCCATAGGGAATTATTGTTGTAATTTTATGGAATAAGCGAATTTTCGAGAAAATGTAAGAGATGTGAGCGTTGTCATCAAAAATAAAAGGGGAATCTTCTATGATGAAGCACGCACTTTTGGCGACGTGCGCCGTTGTTGTCTCATTCGGGGCACATGCGGCGACAGCCGGAACGATCACCTATGACGATTATACCGGCGTCAAGACCGGCTGGCAGATGGCTTCCGACGATGCCTATCTCGGCTCGCGGGCGGGATGTTTCGAAAGTCTGGTTCGTGTCGGTTATGACGCGACACTGGAGCCTGGCCTAGCCGAATCCTGGACACAGACCGCGCCGAAGGTCTGGGAATTCAAGCTGCGCAAGGGTGTGAAATTCCAGAATGGTGAGCCGCTCAATGCCGCAGCCGCGGTCAATGCACTCACCAATCTTCTGAAAGCGCCTGTTCCGGCGCGCGCCTTCTCGCCCAAGCTGATCGCCGCTGTTGATGCCGATGGTGACGATATCGTGAAGATCACGACCATCGAGCCATCGGTGCTGCTGCCGGCGCAAATGGGAAGTCCGGCAACGTCGATCCTCGCGCCTTCAGCCTATAAGGATGGCAAGGTCGATCCGATCGGAACCTGCACCGGACCCTTCAAGATTACCAAGGTCGATGCCAACCAGTATATGGAGCTGACCGCAAACCATGACTATTGGGCCGGTATGCCGAAGCTTTCGGGCGGCCGCGTGAACTTTATTCCGGACGCCGATACGCGCGCCACCCAGATAAGAAGCGGTGAAGTGCAGATTTCGCGCATGATCCCGCCTTGGACAGTGAAGACCGTTGAAGCGGCCAAGGGCGTCAAGGTTGCGCCGATCACCGTGCCGCGGATCACCGAAATGCTGCTCAATAATTCAAAGGCGCCTTTCAAGGATATCAAGGTTCGGCAGGCGATCCGGGCTGCCATCGATACCGCCGGTATTGCCGACAGCATCTATGAAGGCGTGGTAAAGCCCGCAACGATGCCCTTCGCACCGGGTGAGCCGTGGGCGCCGCAAGACGTCACACCCGCTTATGACCTGGAGAAGGCAAAGGCTCTGCTGAAAGAGGCCGGAGTTGCTCCCGGCAGCCTGAAGTTGACGCTTCTCGCCTACACGGAAAGAACCGAACTCAAGGATGTTGCCGCCGTTATCCAGGCCCAATTGCAGGAAATCGGCATCAAGGTCGATGTTCGCGTTGCCGATTACACAGCGATCGAGCCCGATCTCCTGTCCGGCAACTTCGACATGGTTCTTCTGTCGCGCGGTTACGCCACTGACGTTGCAGAGCCGATCGGTTTCCTGAACGCCGACTACACCTGCACAGGCGGTTACAACATCTCGCATTATTGCAGCGAAGAGACGGACAAGCTGATCAAATCGGCCTATGCGGTGGCCGAGCCGGCCAAGCGTTACGCCATCTATGCCGAGGCGGCGAAGAGGGTTTACGATGAAGCGGTCACCGTCTACCTCATCCACGAGACGGCTTTCGACGCCTATTCGGACAAGGTCGAGAACTTCAAGCCACATCCGATCAACTACTTCATCATGACCAAGGATCTGGCGGTGAAATAAGCCAACGTGACATCGCTGACGAGGTGTGGCCCGGTTCGCAAGAGCCGGGTCTCTTTTATGAGAAGGCCCCTGAGCCTCTCCGCCGTCATTCTGGCTCTGTGCAGGAATCCAGCCAGCCCAGGTCCTTGGACTGAAAGGAGTCTTCCCGCCGTGCAGACGCACGTCAGCTGGATTCCGGCTCAGGGCCGGAACGACGGAGGAGGCGGATTCGTTTCATTAAACTGGGGAAACCTCCTCCGTCACCTTTGATTGAAAGGGAGAGGGCGTTTGCCGTCCGGGAGGAGAGAGGGATGGATGCCGTCCAAACCCGTCACACAATTCAGCGCGAAGCGGGGCAGGCAGTGCGATCCGGCGGCGGCTGTATGAAAGCGCCGCCGGTATCTCGTTTGATCAGGCGCGTGCTTCCGGCGTGTATCCAGCCGCGGTGATGATTTCTGCGATACGTGTCGCATCGGAGATGCCGCCAACCACCACTGTGCGGCTTGCCGGATCGGCATATACGGCAGCGCCGGGAACGGTCTTCTCGATCGCACCCTTGATCACACCGGCGCAGTGCCCGCAGGTCATGTCTTCAACGTGGAAAGAAAGGTCGGCATTGACGGGTGCGGCAGTGGTTTCCGGGTGATGCTGGTGAGCGGTGCACATAGGCGGTTCTCCGTGATTGGGAATTCGTAACAGGGAGAGCCTGGACTATTCCAACGTGGGAAGGTCAAGCGCTTTATTCGCCCAAAGCCAGTGATTTCAGCTCTTCCAGAAAATCGGCATCAGCAGCACCAGAACCGTCAGGATTTCCAGACGCCCCAGCAGCATCAGGATCGACAGGAGATAGAGCGCCGGTTCGCTGATCGTGGAGAAATTGCCTGCCGGGCCGATGATCGGGCCGATGCCGGGGCCGACATTGGCAAGCGAGGTCGCCACAGCCGAGGTGGCGGTGAGGAAATCATAGCCCATCAGGCTCATGGCCAGGCTGCCGGCAATCCAAAGTGCGATGAAACAGCTGATAAAGAGAAAGATGGTGCGGATGGTTTCCGGATCGACCACCTGCTGGCCGTAGCGCACGGAATAGACGGCGTTCGGATAGATCAGCTTCTTGAGCCCGGCCCGCGCCACGTTGAAGATGATGAGAAAACGATAGGCCTTGATGCCGCCGGCCGTAGAGCCCGAGCAGCCGCCCATGAAAGTGGCGAAAAAGGCAACGACGACGACGAAGGGCCCCCACAGCGTGTAGTCATCGCTGGCAAAGCCGCCGGTCGACAGGATGGAAGTCATGTTGAAGAAGGAATGGCTGAGCGCATCATCCAGCGGCACGCCGTTCCTGAAATGGTGGTAGACGCCAACGGCAACCGAGATCGCACAGAGGTAGCCGAGGAAGACGGCGATCTGCGGGTCGCGCAGCGTCTCCAGCCGGCGCCGCACGGCGAGCAGGATCATGACCGAGAACGGCAGGCTGCCGAAGATGAGGAAGATGGTGGCGATCCACAGCAGCGCCGTATTGTTGAAATAGGCGAAGGAAGCGTCATGGGTGGAGAAGCCGCCCGTCGCAACCGTCGACATGGCATGGTTCAGCGCATCGAAATGCGACATGCCGGCAAAATCATAAGCGATGGTACAGGCGAGCGTCATGACGATGTAGATCGCCACGAAAGCCCGGGTGAAGCTTGCCAGCCGGGCGAAGGGGCGGTCGTTGCCGGTGTCGGAGGATTCCATGCGGAAGAAGGTCATGCCGCCGACGCGCAGCAGCGGCAGGATGAAGAGGCCGAGTGCGACAATACCGATGCCGCCGAGCCAACACAGCAGCGACCGCCACAGGAGAATACCCTGCGGCGCATTGTCGAGACCCGAAATGGCTGTGGATCCGGTCGTCGTGATGGCGGAGACGGACTCGAAAAGCGCCTGGCCGGGCGTCAGGCCGAGTTCGGACAGATAAAGCGGCACTGCACCGACGATGGAAAACACCAGCCAGAGCAGGTTGACGAGCAAAAAGCCGAAACGCTTGTTGAACGAAGCGATCGGCCCGCGCGTGGCGAGCGCGCAGGCGAGCGCGAAGCCGCCACACATGAAGCCGGAAAGCGCGAACACCATCCAGTCGTCATTGCCGTAATAAAGATCCGTCAGTGCGGGCAGGAACATGGCCGTGGCGAGATAGAGCCCGAAGATGGACGTTACATATATGACCGAGCGCAGAAGGTTACTGTTCAAGAAATGAAACCCGGAGTTCGTGGCCGCGCTGAAATGAGTCTTTGTCTCGGACGCCTTCCTATGGCATAGCGGGTGCCATTATGAATTTCAATGGATTGACTATCGTGGACAAGCAGCTTGTGGAAGCAGCGCGGCGGGAAGTGCGGGAAATATTCCCGGAAACGCCGCTGCAGTTGAATGAACATCTCAGCCGTCGGTATGGCGCGTCGATTTGGCTGAAGCGTGAGGATCTGTCCCCGGTTCGTTCCTACAAGATTAGAGGCGCATTCAATTTTCTTCGCAAGGCGGTGGCCAAGGCCGGCAAGGGCAAGATTTTCGTCTGTGCTTCGGCTGGCAACCACGCCCAGGGTTTTGCTTTCGCCTGCCGCCATTTCGGCGTTCATGGCGTTGTTTTCATGCCGGTGACCACACCGCAGCAGAAGATCGAAAAGACCCGCATCTTCGGCGGCGAGTTCATCTCCATCCGTCTGGTGGGCGATATATTCGACCAGTGTTACGCTGCTGCCCGCCAGCACGTACAGGACAATGACGGCTACATGGTGCCGCCGTTTGACCATGAGGATATCATCGAGGGCCAGGCGACGGTTGCCGCCGAGATCATGGACCAGCTACCGGATGGCACTAAGCCTGACATCGTCGTGATGCCTGTCGGCGGTGGCGGTCTTTCGGCTGGCCTGTCCGGATTTTTGGCCGGGACGGTCCGCAAGGAAAACTTCGTGTTCTGCGAGCCGGAAGGCGCACCGAGCCTGAAGAAAAGCCTCGAACGTGGCGAACCGGTGACGCTGAACAAGATCGATAATTTTGTCGATGGCGCCGCCGTCGCCCGCATCGGCGACCTCAACTTCAAGGCGCTGAAGGATTTCCCGGCCGAACAGGTCCAGCTCATCCCGGAAAATGCCATCTGCGTGACGATTATCGAGATGCTGAATCTCGAAGGCGTGGTGCTGGAGCCCGCAGGCGCGCTCTCGATCGCCGCGCTGGAAAAGCTCGGCCGCGAAAAGCTGGAAGGCAAAACGGTCGTCGCCGTGGTTTCCGGCGGCAATTTCGATTTCGAGCGCCTGCCGGATGTGAAGGAGCGCGCCATGCGTTACACGGGCGTGAAGAAATACTTCATCCTGCGCCTGCCGCAGCGTCCGGGTGCGCTTCGCGATTTCCTCAACCTGCTCGGGCCCGATGATGATATCGCCCGTTTCGAATATCTGAAGAAATCGGCCCGCAACTTCGGCTCGATCCTTATCGGCATCGAAACCAGCGCGAAGGAGAACTTCGCCGGCCTGCTGGAGCGCTTCGAAGCGGCCGGTCTCGGGTATGAGGACATCACCGAAAATGACATCCTGTCAAACCTGATCATCTGATCGGAAGAGGCAGGGAAGGGCGGG
>NZ_QLNF01000028.1:72594-73742 GCF_003261015.1 Agrobacterium sp. MS2
AGAAGACGGCGCAGGCAGAACCGCATGCGCATGGCGACTATGTGATCTATGCGACCCCGATCAAGGAAGGTGGCCAGTTCCGCCTGGCTGGCCGTATTGAAAAAAAGGCCGGTGACGAGGTGCTGGTGCATGAATTCGTGCGGGCCGACGTCTTCACCAGCCTCGATGATGCGGTGGAGTTCACCATCCGCAAGGCGAAGCTGATTATCGATCAGAACGGCTCATCTCTCTTCCCGGGAAAATGATGACGGCTGCATTGAGTGCCTGAACGCTACGGCCTTCAGGGACGGGCAGCATTTCTGTGCTTTGTTATCTGAATCAGTTGCGTGGCCTACGTGGCAAAGAATAACGGCCGGGACAGGGTCCACGGCCGTTACGGTACGGAGCTCGGTCAATACCCGGCGGTCATGCCGGGATTGCCTTTGAATGAATGCCTCAGGCGGCCTGTGCCAGTTCTTCCACCTTGGCTTCGGCAGCCGCTACAGCCTTTTCGACTGCTTCGGGGCCGAAAGCCAGACCCTCGACGTAGATCACTTCCACATCGGTCATGCCCATGAAGCCGAGAACGGTCTTCAGATAGGGAACGGCATGGTTCATCGAAACGGCCGGGCCTTCGGAGTAAACGCCGGCAGCCGCCAGGACGATGTACACCTTCTTGCCAGTGGCGAGACCGACCGGGCCGGTTTCGGTGTATTTGAAGGTCTGGCCAGCGCGGGCGACGTTGTCGATCCACGACTTCAGGCCGGAATAGATGTTGAAGTTGATGAGGCCGGTGCCGATGACGACGGTGTCGGCGGCCAGAAGCTCTGCAACGAGCTTGTCGGAATAATCGGCTGCAACCGCTTCTTCAGCCGTGCGCTGATCGGGTGCCTTGCGGATTGCGGCTGTCTTGACGGTGTCGAGATGCGGGATCGGGTCAGCTGCGAGATCGCGGTGGACAAGGGTGTTGGAAGCCGACTTGGCCTTCAGCTTGCTGGCGAGCTCACCGGCGAACTTGTTCGAAACCGATTCGTCGCCGCGCGGGCTGGAGGTGATGAGAAGAATGTTGGACATGGTCTTTTCCTTGCATATGCGATGAATTGACGGGCGCCTTGGGAGGGCGGGAGAGCACGATGCCCTGCCTTTGCGCTCTATATGAAAAATTACTG
>NZ_QLNF01000029.1:0-833 GCF_003261015.1 Agrobacterium sp. MS2
GTCCCGCCAAGCGCATGGCGCTTTCCGCCGGTAACGACCTTCGCCCCTTTTCCAAGGGCGTCAGCAACATGATCCTCGACCTTCGCCACGGCGTCCTGATCGATCAGGGGCCCGATCAGAATACCGGGTTCGGTGCCTTCACCAACGGAGAGGCTCTCGACCCTCTTGGCCAGCTTTTCCGCGAAGGCATCGTACACGCCGGCCTGGACATAGATCCGGTTGGAGCACACACAGGTCTGTCCGGCATTGCGGTACTTCGATACGATCGCGCCCTCGACAGCAGCATCCAGATCGGCGTCATCGAAAACGATGAAGGGCGCGTTGCCGCCAAGTTCCAGTGACAGCTTCTTGATCGTCGGGGCCGATTGCGCCATCAGCAGACGACCGACTTCAGTCGATCCGGTAAAGGAGATCTTTCGCACCGTGTCGCTTTCGGTAAACACCTTGCCGATATCGCGTGCGGCGCCCGTAACCACTTGGAAGACACCGGCGGGAACGCCCGCTTCTTCGGCGAGAACACCCAGAGCAAGTGCGGTGAGTGGCGTCTGTTCAGCCGGTTTGACGATCATCGTGCAGCCTGCGGCAAGCGCCGGGGCCGCCTTGCGGGTGATCATCGCGGCCGGGAAGTTCCATGGCGTGATCGCGGCGCAGACACCGATCGGCTGCTTCAGGATGGTAATGCGCTTGTCGGTGGTCGGCGAAGGAATGGTATCACCATAAACACGTTTGGCTTCCTCCGCGAACCATTCCACGAAAGATGCCGCATAAACGGCTTCGCCCCTTGCTTCCGCAAACGGCTTTCCCTGCTCGGCAGTCATCAACGCACCAAGATC
>NZ_QLNF01000030.1:0-21268 GCF_003261015.1 Agrobacterium sp. MS2
CATCCGGCAAGATGCGTGTTGGGATGGGTCTTCTCCCGGTCCGGAGAAAAGTGGAAGAGCGCCGCCGGCGGCGCGCCGCCCGCAAAGGGACGATCATCGCGGACGTAGGTCCATAACCTTGCCTGCCTTGTTGCACCCCTGGCCAGAAGCGGCACGGTGGTGTCGTCACCATGCAGCCGAACGGCTGCCAGAACATGGGCACGGATCAGGTCATGGATCGGCTGCAGCGCCATCGCGCAGGCCCCGACCTGATCGGCCAGCGTAGAGAGGCTGAGATCGACGCCTTCCCTGGCATAGCGCTCGGCCTGGCGGTTCAATGGCTGATGCTGACCGAACTTCTCGAACAGGATCGTGGCGAGCAAGTTGGGACCTGCCCATCCACGCGGAGTCGGATGGAAGGGAGCCGGTGGCTGGCTGATCTTCTCGCAGTCCCGGCAGGTGAACTTCTCCCGCACCGTCTGGATCACCTTCCACTGTCGCGGGATCGCCTCCAGCGTCTCGGTGACGTCTTCGCCCATCTTCACGATCCGGGCCGAGCCGCAGCAGGCGCATTGCGTGGGAGCTTCGATGACCAGGCGCTCGCGCAGCAGATGTTCGGGAAACGGCTTGCGGGCCGGCCGGCGGCGTTCGAAGGCGGAGACATTTGTGATCTTTGCTGCCACGCGTTCAGCCGCGATCTCGTCTTCGGTGGCGTCGGCTTCGAGTTCTTCGAGCTGCAGTTCCATCTGGTCGATCAGCCGGGCGCGCCGTTCCGAGCTCTGGCCATACTGCTCACGGCGCAGCTTTGCGATCTCGAGCTTGAGGTGCCGGATCATCGCCTCCGAAGTCGTCACGACGGCGCGCACCTGCGCGAGATCGGCCTCGGCGGAGGCGGCACGCGCTTCCGATGCCGCAAGCGCGGCGCGCAATCTGGCTATCTCCGAAGCAGCATCATCCATGGCCGAAAGCTACCATGGAACCACAGAAAGCCCAACAAAAACAGTGGAACGGTTGGCGACTATCCTGCCGTTGCAGGTCGCTGCGTCCAGCGTGGATTGCGCCAGTCGATCCCTTCCAGAAGATAGCCGAGTTGCGCCGCCGACACTGGCACGGCGGAGCTATTCTGGCTGACCGGCCAGATGAACTTTCCGGCCTCAAGCCGCTTCAGGTAAAGCGACATGCCGATCCCGTCGTGCCACAAAACCTTGATCAGATCACCCTTGCGACCCCGGAAGCAGAAGACCTCACCACCATGAGGATCGCGGCCAAGACCCTGTTGCACCTTCAGCGCCAGGCTGTTCATGCCGCAACGCATGTCCGTCACGCCGCCCGCGATCCACACCTTCACCCCGGCCGGAAAGGCGATCATGACGCATCCAGGACCGGCAAAAGGCCGGCAAGGATGTTCGGATCAAGCGAGGCCGGGATCGTCAGGCGACGACCGTTCGGCAGGCCGATCTCGATCGTCTTGTCGCCGTCCGACCGGAGCGGACCGGCCATCTCGGAAGATGCCGGCGGCGGCAAAATCGAAAGCGGCACGAAGCTTGTTGATGCGGTAACGCTCAGAAGCCCGCTCCGGTATTCCCGACGCCAACGGGTCAACAACGACCGAGACAATCCATATCGCCGCGCCGTCACTGAACCCTGCCGAAAGCCTTGCAAGCTCTCTTCGACGATCCGAACCTTCTCTTCGTCCGACCAATCCCGTCGACGGCCAAGATCGTCCGCGGAAAAGACCTCAATAGGGGAAATGATTGTAGCGCATGACATAAGGCATGGACTTAAAGCCAATCACCAAATCAGGGCAGACGGCCTTCGGCGGAGGCATACTATGATTATCAGACAGACTGAACCGCACCGGGTTTGCCGGAGGCTCCAACTTCTGAGAGAGTGGAGCCACTATGAGCAAGACAACGAACAAGTTTTCACCTGAAGTCCGTGAGCGTGCCATCCGCATGGTCTTGGATCATGAAGCAGAACATCCGTCACGGTGGGCTGCCGTTTCATCAATCGCGGCCAAGATCGGCTGCTCGCCAGCGACGCTGCATGAATGGGTCAAGAAGACCGAGGTTAACAGCGGCAAGCGAGCAGGTCTGCCGAGCGATGTCGCCGAGAAGATGAAGGCTCTTGAGCGGGAGAACCGCGAGCTTCGTCAGGCCAACGAGATTCTGCGCAAGGCGTCTGCTTATTTCGCGATGGCCCCTATCGGCGAATGCAAGCATTCGCCTGTCGGGTAAGAGGAAGCTCGACTGCCCCTTCAAACGATGATCTCGTTCATTGACGAACACCGTAGCGTGTTCGGGGTCGAGCCGATCTGCAGGCTTTTGCCCATTGCCCCATCAACCTACTACGAGAACGTCGCCAAGCGCTTGGATGTGGATCGCCTGTCGGTTCGCGCCCGCAGCGATATCGCCCTGAAGATCGAGATACGCCGGGTGTTCAATGAGAACTTCCAGGTCTACGGCGTGCGTAAATCTGGCGGCAGTTGCAACGAGAAGGCTACGACATCGCCCGCTGTACGGTCGCTCGGCTTATGAGGTCGATGAGCCTGCAGGGGATTATTCGAGGAAAGCCGGTCCGCACGACATTCTCGGACAAGGCAGCCCCGAGCCCGCTTGACCGAGTAAACCGCCAGTTCAAAGCCCCAGCACCAAATAGGCTGTGGGTTTCGGACTTCACCTATGGTGCGCCTCGCCCCAATCGGGGAGGCATATGACTGGAATGCAAAGAGAAAGGAGGATGTGAAGATTTGCCTGTCCCTTGCTGCGAGGGGACATGAGCCCAAGCGGCGGTGACCTGCTGTCAACTGGCAGGGTGACGTAGCCCGCAGGTAAAGGGGATTGAGGCGAAGCCGTTACGCCAAGATGGTTCCCGAGGCTGAAGTATTGGAAGGTTGAGGAACACGAACCGGTTAACTCGCATCTGAGGGCTGGAAGGTCGCCTTCGCCTACACGGCTTAACAGGCGGAATGCTGATGATGTCGCCGGACAGGTATGTCGGCGTGCATCCGAACGCGAGCGCAGATGTAAGGATGCTCGCGGTGGGTCATGGGGAGAATGCAGCCAGACCATGGCATCGGCATCGACTTGCGGAAAGCAAGGAAAAAGACTGCGACCGGCAGCCTCACCAATACGCTGACGTCCAGCATATGAACGAGGGAAGGCATGATGGAATGACAACAAAGTATTGCGTCGCAAGGGAGTTGACCCTGATGTCCATCGTGTTGGCGGAGTTCTCGTAGTAGTCCGCGGCAGGGAAAGCCTGCCACATGGCGAAGGGGAACAGTTCAAACTGCTTGAAGTGCAAACTATCTGACCAAGCGAGGTGAAGACCTTTGATAATCAGCGAAATGCAGCACAAGCTCGCAACATGGGCCGAAAACGATCCAAACCGGAGGTTTGATCGGCTTCTTCGGCTGATTGCCAATCGGGAATGGCTTGCCGAGGCCGCCCGGATTGTTCTTGCGTCAAATGGCGCACGAACGCCGGGCATCGACGGAATGGATAAGCAAAGACTGCAGGTCAGACTGGATCAGCATCTGGACGATCTGCGGGCAAGCCTGCTGGAGGAGAGTTATCGCCCTCAGCCGGTCAAGCGCATCTATATCCCGAAATCGAACGGCAAGCTACGACCACTGGGTATTCCGACCCTGACGGATCGCATTGTCCAACGCGCCATGCTGATGGCCATGGAGCCAATCTGGGAGAGCGATTTCCATCGTCTATCCTATGGCTTCCGGCCGGAACGCAGCGTGCATCACGCCGTCCGCACCGTGAGGATACAGCTACAGGATGGAGGTGGAACGAAGGGCCGCTGGATCATCGAAGGTGATCTCGCCAGCTACTTTGACACGGTCCATCACAGGCTGCTTCTGAAATGTGTGCGGCGACGGGTGCAGGACGGACGGTTCGTCGATCTTCTCTATCGATTCCTGAAGGCAGGCCACATCGACCGTGGCTTGTTCACAGCCTCAAGCGAGGGCGTTCCGCAAGGTGGCGTTCTGTCACCGCTCCTGTCCAACATCATGCTCCACGAGTTTGATATGTGGCTGGAGGCGAAATACCTGAACAAGAAGGCCCGCAAGGACCGATGGGCATGGAACTTCGGCATCAAGCAAGGCCGCCCCATCACGGTTCGTGAGAACCGGCAATGGAAACCGGCTGTTGCCTATTGCCGATACGCTGACGACTTCGTCGTGATCGTAAAAGGAACCAAGGTTCAGGCAGAGGAAATCCGCGAGGAATGCCGGGCGTTTCTAGAAGGTGAGTTGAAGTTGACGCTGAACATGGAGAAGACCCATGTCACCCACGTCAACGACGGCTTCGTCTTTCTGGGGCACCGGATCATCCGCAAGCGAGGGGCGCATGGACGGATGTCCATCGTAACGACAATACCCAAGGAAAAGGCCAAGGGGTTTGTTCACAGACTTACCGAAACCCTTTCCGGCAATCATAGTGTCAGTACGGTCGACATGATCGCTGGCCTGAACCGCCAATTGGTGGGATGGGCGGCGTTCTACAAGTTCGCCGACTTCACGGCGTACGTCTTCCGGCGCATCGACCATGTCGTGTTCTGGAAAATGGCGCATTGGCTGGGGCACAAATACCGATCCCGCATCAAACCCTTGATGCGGAAATGGTTCAGGGCCCCCGAACCGGGCAAGGCGAAAACCTGGCTCGTGTTTGGTCGGAATGAACGTGGTGATCCCGTCGGGAAAGCGCTGCAACGGCTTGTCTCAAGCCCCAAGGCGCAATTCCGGTGGCGTAATCCGGAGGAGAACCCATACATCGTCCGGATCGAAAACCGCAGCACCGTCACGTCGAACTATCATGATGTTGCAATGGCCATGGGCCAAGCTTGAATGGAGAGCCGTATGCGCTGAAAGGTGCAAGTACGGTTCGGGGAGGAGAAGCGCATCTGCGCTTCTTACTCCACTCGCTACCTGGCGGGGCTTCGTCTACGTGGCCTTTGTGATCGACGTTTTTGCCCGGCGCATCGTTGGCTGGCGGGCGAGCCGGACGGCACATGCGAGCTTTGTCCTCGATGCCCTTGAGCAGGCACTTCATGATCGGCGGCCCGTTCATGGCGGCGGGCTCGTGCACCATTCGGACAGGGGCGTTCAATACGTTTCCATCCGGTACTCCGAGCGGCTGGCAGAAGCTGGCATAGAGCCTTCTGTCGGAAGTGTCGGCGACAGTTATGACAATGCCCTCGCCGAAACGATCAACGGTCTCTACAAAGCCGAGGTCATTCATCGGCGCGGACCATGGAGGAACTTCGAAGCGGTCGAATTCGCCACTCTGGAATGGGTCGACTGGTTCAACCACCGACGATTTCTGGAGCCCATCGGAAACATACCGCCTGCCGAAGCCGAAGAACGTTACTACGCCATGCTGGACGAAACAGCCATGGCCGCATAACTCAAACCAAATGGCCTCCGGCAAACCCGGTGCGGTTCAGTGCTTTTATTTCTGGCTGTCGAAGGTGGCAGCAGGTGGCTCATCATAAAAAGATCAGATGCTTGCCTTAAAGGGGGAAAATACCCGGATGAAAATCATTTTGGCCGAGTCTGTTTGGGAAATGATCCTTGAACAAGCTGATATAAATCAGGATAACCAATGGTGACAGAAGCTGAACGCCTTACTATCGATTGATGAGATTGATACTTGAAGATTATTGCGAGAGCGATGGCTAGCCGATATCGCTGCAAGCCTGTGACGAGGCGCTGAGCTCGTCTGTCCACCACTGACATCCAACCCACGTTCAATTCAATTGATCATTAATGCCAAGGCAGAAAAACATGAGCATCAAGATCGTGCCGGTCATCATGGCCGGCGGCAAGGGAACAAGGCTTTGGCCTCTGTCGCGCGCAGCCGCTGCGAAGCAGTTCATCCGGTTCCTCGGCGACGAGACCTTGCTGCAAAAGACGCTCGCCCGCGTCTCCGACGAGGCGATCTATGAAGCTCCCGTCATCGTCACCAATGAAGACTTCCGCTTCCTCGTCGCCGAACAGGCCCGCGAGATCGGCGTCGCGCTTGATGGCATTATCCTGGAACCGGAGGCGCGCAACACCGCAGCCGCCGTCGCCGCCGCAGCTCTGATCGTCGGTGAGCGCCATGGCAGCGAGACACTGATCCAGATCCTGCCCTCCGACCATGAAATCACCGTCGACGACGCGTACCGCGCCTGTGTTGCCAAGGCCGCCCACGCGGCGCGCGACGGCAAGATCGTCACCTTCGGCATTACACCGACCGAGCCCGCAACCGGCTACGGCTATATCGAGATCGGTGACGACCTCGGTAGCGGCGTGAACAAGGTCACGCGCTTCGTCGAAAAGCCCAAGGCCGAGGTCGCCGAGAAGATGCTGGCGAGCGACAATTATGCCTGGAACTCCGGCATGTTCGTCTTCTCTGCCGGCCAGATGATCGCCGAGCTCGAGGCGCTGGCGCCCGAGGTCCTTGCGGCCGTCCGCACCTCGATCGAAAAGGCCAAGGGCGATCTCGACTTCACCCGCCTCGACGGGACAAGCTTCGGCGAGAGCCCGAGCATCTCGATCGACTACGCGGTCATGGAGAAGACGCCGAACGCAGCCGTCGTGCCCTCCCCCATCACCTGGTCGGATCTCGGCAGCTGGGATGCGATCTGGAAGCTCGCGGGCGGCGACGAAAACGGCAATGTGGTGAACGGCAATGCCACCGTCGCCGACACCACCAATTCGCTCATCATGTCGCGCAACGCACATTTGGCCGTCCAGGGCATGGAGGGCGTCGCCGTCGTCGCTTCGGAGGACGCCGTCTATGTCGGTCGCCTCGACAGGGCCCAGGATGTCGGCAATCTCGTCAAGATGCTCGCCGCCGACAAGAAGACGGAGCATCTTACCGAAAACCACCCGACGGCGCTTCGACCCTGGGGCGGCTATACGTCGATCCTCAATGGCGACCGCTTCCAGGTTAAGCGGCTCTTCGTCCATCCGGAAAAGAAGCTGTCGCTGCAGAAGCATCATCACCGCGCCGAACATTGGGTCTGCGTCAAGGGAACGGCGGAAGTGACGATCGACGACAAGGTGACCGTCCTGCATGAGAACCAGTCTATCTACATCCCGCAGGGCTCGGTCCACCGCCTCGCCAATCCCGGCAAGATCCGCCTCGAAGTGATCGAGGTCCAGACCGGCTCCTATCTCGGCGAGGACGACATCATCCGTCTGGTCGACGAATTCGGCCGGAGTTGATTGAGAAGGAAACCGTCGCCATACGATGACAGGGCATTGAAGGTTTTGGTCGTGACAAACATTAGTGAAGTCTGCAAGACGACGGCGCCATCTTCGTGAAGCGGCTCTTCGACGTTCTCCTATCCGCTCTGGCGCTCAGCGTTTTTCTCCTGCCGATGGCGCTGATTGCTTTGGCTATTCGCATAACCTCGTCCGGCCCGGCTCTGTACTGGTCCAAGCGAGTGGGGCGCGGCAACAAACTGTTTCTGATGCCAAAATTTCGGACAATGCGTGTCGATACGCCCGCGGTTGCCACGCATCTGCTCGATGATCCTGCGCGCCACTTGACACCGATCGGTCCCTTTTTGCGAAAGACGAGCCTCGACGAACTGCCTCAGCTTTGGTGCATCATAAAGGGGGACATGAGTTTGGTTGGTCCTCGGCCGGCCTTATTCAACCAACATGATCTAATCGAGGCGCGTACTGCAGCGGGCGTACATATGCTCACTCCAGGCCTGACAGGCTGGGCCCAGGTGAATGGTCGGGACGATCTGGAAATTCCTCTCAAAGTTGCCTATGACGTTGAATATCTGCAGCGCCGAAGCCTCATTTTCGACCTACAGATATTGCTGATCACGGTGTCCAAAGTCGCCAGAGCTAAAGGCGTGTCTCACTAACATACCGCATTAACGCGTGGGCGATAGCCAATGACAGCATCCGATCTCGTGCAACACCCCGTGATAAATAGCTTGCGAGAGCACATCATCCGAACGCCGCGCCGTTGGAAGCGCGCGCTGATGATCATGATAGATTCCATGTCGCTCCTGCTCGCCATTTGGGGCTCTTACGCTGTACGGCTGTCAGATTGGTCACCGACAATCACTTCGGAAAGACTGACGCTTGCTATTCTGGCAGTCGTAGTTGCAATTCCGGTTTTCATTCGTCTCGGGCTTTACCGGTCCGTCATTCGCTATCTTCCCGAAGCAGCTATCTGGACAATTATCCAGGCGATGATGATCGCGACCATGTGCTGGGTCATCATCATTTTCCTGATAGAGATGGCAGGTCAGGGTGTCGTACCTCGTTCGGTACCTTTCCTGTATTTTGTGTTGGGATCTCTGCTGATTGGCGCCACGCGTTTCGTTGCAAAATGGATATTGAACGCTGGGACAGGTATGCGTCGCGATGAAGAACCCATCTTCATTTACGGTGCAAGCGCAACGGCTTCACAGCTTGCTCGCGCGTTGCGAGGCCATGGAAACCGCTTCGTCATGGGGTTGATCGACGATGAGCCGGCCAACCATGGTCGCGACGTTGATGGGTACCGTGTTTTCGCGCCTCAGGATCTACCACGCCTCGTGGAACGGTATGGCATTCGGGAAATCGTATTCTCTATGTCGTCCATTCCAACGGAAGCAAGGCAAGCAGTGATCGCTCGGGTTACCGGCCTCGGTGTCAAAGTTCGTAGCATTCCCGACATGTCTGACATCGTTGATGGTCGATATCTGGTCAACCAGATCCGTGAAATTGAAATCGACGAGTTACTAGGTCGGTCTTCGGTGCCACCTGATAAAGATCTGCTTGCCCATGCTTTGACAGACAAGATTGTCATGGTGACGGGGGCTGGAGGGTCTATAGGCTCGGAGCTATGTCGGCTGATTGCAATTTGGAAACCGGCTAAACTCGTGCTGTTCGAAGCGAGTGAGTATGCCCTGTACCGGATTGAGCAAGAACTCAGTCGTGCCGGTTCCTCGCCTATTGTTCCGGTACTCGGGTCAGTGACGGACGAAACGCTTGTCCGTCGGACGTTGAGAAAACATGCCGTGCAAGTCGTCTACCATGCCGCAGCGCACAAACACGTGCCATTGGTCGAAGCAAATGTGCTCGAGGGCATTCGCAATAACGTCTTTGGTACATGGGCATTGGCGCAAGCCGCCGCAGATGAAAATGTCTCCAGCTTCGTACTGATTTCTTCAGATAAGGCAGTGCGTCCTACAAACGTTATGGGAGCAACCAAGCGCTGGGCTGAGTTGATTGTTCGGCAGCTCGCTCTAGACGATCGTCTGGTCACGAATGATCAAGCTTTTTGCGCAGTGCGCTTTGGAAACGTAGTGGGATCTAATGGCTCGGTAGTTCCCTTATTCAAAGAGCAAATTGCCAAGGGCGGACCTGTTACCGTGACCGACCCCGATATGACACGCTACTTCATGTCAATATCGGAGGCCGCAGAGCTTATTGTTCAAGCTGGAGCCCTGTCCAAAGGGGGCGACGTGTTCCTCCTGGATATGGGCGAGCCTGTCCGGATCGGAGACCTTGCGGAAAACATGATCCGACTGGCCGGCTTTAAAGTTAAAGCCCCAGGTCAAGCTGATAACGGAATTGCCATAGAGGTCATTGGTAAGCGGCCTGGTGAAAAGCAGTTTGAAGAGCTTTTTTATGATCGTGATCATGCCAAGCCAACTGCGCATCCCAAGATCATGAGAGCCGATGCTTCGACGATAGCCCATAAGGATCTGCCGAGTGCGATCGCGGCGCTTAAACTGTCCCTCTTTGATGAAAACGAATTGAGCGCGAGGGACACATTGTTTTCGCTGATTGCCGAATGTGATCCAGCCGGCCCTGAAGTGCCATCAGCTTCACCCTCAGAGTAAATAGAGATGTGCGCAATACTGGTGACAGGTGCCTCGGGTTTCATCGGATCCTTTCTCATGGAAGAGATGAAGCATCAGAACCTGCCCGTTGTTGGGGTCTCGCGATTCCCAAAGCCTGGCCTTCTCACAATTCCTGTCCAGGGAAAGGCCGTGAACTGGGATCCCTTATTAAAAGACGTGGATACGGTGGTCCATCTGGCTGCGCGCGTCCATGTCATGAAAGACCGCGATTTGTTCGAGCAGGAGCGCACCGACGAGCCGGACGATTGCATCGTCGTTTGGAAAGATGCCCACGACATCGGTTCGCTTCTTGATCTCGCCGTTGAGGCGCTCGATCGGGTTTGTGGAATGTAGCTTGGCCCAGTGCTGTTTGGGAAAGGTCATGTAAGCCAGCACGTCCTGCTCGGCGCTGTCCATGAGACTGGCGAGTTTCGGAACCTTCGGCCTGATCTGGTCGGCGACGCTGCGCCACTGGGTGCTTGCGGCCTCTGGCGTGTCCTGCGCGAAGGCGGTGGCGATAAAGGCGGAGACGACGCGTCGTCCGCTCTTTCCGGCATGGGCGAGCGCATTGCGCATGAAGTGGACCCGGCACCTCTGCCAAGTCGCGCAAAGGACTTTCGAGACGGCGGCTTTGATGCCCTCGTGCGCATCGGAGACAACGAGCTTGACGCCGCCCAGGCCGCGCCGCGTCAGTTTGCGCAGGAACTCCGTCCAGATCGGCTCGGCCTCTGACGTCCCGATCTCCATGCCCAGCACCTCGCGCCGGCCGTCGGTGTTGACGCCGACAGCGATGATGACAGCAACGGAGACGATGCGGCCACCGCGCCGGACCTTCAGATAGGTGGCGTCGATCCACAGGTAGGGCCAGTCACCCTCGATCGGGCGGGAAAGGAATGCCTTCACCTTGTCGTCGATATCTTCACACAGGCGGGAGACCTGGCTCTTGGAGATGCCGCTCATGCCCATGGCTTTAACCAGATCGTCGACCGAGCGGGTCGAAACGCCCTGAATGTAGGCTTCCTGAATGACCGCTGTCAGGGCCTTCTCCGCCATGCGGCGCGGTTCGAGGAAGCCTGGAAAATAGCTGCCAGTGCGGAGCTTCGGGATGCGCAGCTCGACCGTCCCGGCCCGCGTCTCCCAATCCCTGTCCCGGTAGCCATTGCGCTGGGCAAGCCGGAACGCATTCTTCTCACCATAGGCCGCGCCCGTCTTCGCGCCGACCTCCAACTCCATCAGCTTCTCGGCCGCAAAGCCGATCATCTCGCGCAGCAAATCGGCGTCCGCACTCTTCTCAACAAGCGAGCGCAGGTTCATCATCTCGTCGGTCATCGGTGGTCTTCCCTCAGGTTGGTCTTGAACAACCCGACCCTACCGGAAAAGCACTGGTGACCGCCTACCAGATACACCACCACCTGGGACACGATCTAAGTTGCCGCTATGAGACAGCCCGCGCCTAGGAGCGCTGACCAATGTTACCGGAGAGGTGGCTGAGTGGTCGAAAGCACCGCACTCGAAATGCGGCATACTGCAAGGGTATCGTGGGTTCGAATCCCACCCTCTCCGCCATTTCAGGTCTGTGTCCATCCTGAAACATAGGTAACATCGTGTACCTAAGACATGGGTGACAACCTCGTCCCGAGCGGCTTGTCGATGGTTTGCAAAGTCCTCTGCTCTAAGGTCGACATGTCCCAGATCATACTGCATGAAGCTGACGAGCCAAATGCCGTAGTCGACTTCCTTGAAGCCGAGCTTTTAGCCAGCCATAACGACCGGTGTGTTGATCTTCTTTCTTTCAGACGCATCGACGAGTTTCACATCGAAATCTGCCGCTCGACCCGTCGACATCGCTTCTTAATGAGGAAGACGAGGTTGGAGGCGAGTTCCCGGTTCGAAACTGGGGAGGATTGCACCTGCTCGAGCGCTTCGTCCGCCTCGGTCGCGACGAGAGCGGCGAGCTCGCCGATCAGGAAGGTCGCTCCGGCAGTTCGTCGATGATGCGCTCAAGTGCTGTCTCGTCATCGACGATGCGGAAATTATTTTCCTCCCGTCGCGGCTCACCGATCGAGAACGCGCCTGCCGTATCGCGACCAACGCGCATCAGGAGACCAAGTACGTCCTGGGGCGAGACCTTCAGCTGCTGGCCGATTTCAGAGAGGTGGGTTTCGGGCAGCAGGTTCGCTAGCCAGGGCTTGACCCGTTCGGGGCCATGGCTACCGGCGCGCATTGGCATCGTGAGCGACAGGGGGAAGGCGGAGGTCCGCTTCTCCCACTCTGCGTCATACGAGAGAGAGATGCCATCCTGGTCCGACAAGTGTGCCACAGGCCAGTTCTCGTAGTAGATCGTCGTCAAGGTCGTATCCGATCAGGAAAAGCGAGGCAGGTAGCCGAGATCGTCATCGGCTGCGGGGGCGGGGGATGGGTTGGTCGAGTTCAGGTCGCCGAGATTGATCCCGACCGTTCTGGCCGCGATAAGAGATTTTTCTAGCTGGCAGCTGGGCTTGCCGTTCTCGAGATCGACGATAAAACGTTCCCCTGTGCCGCAGCGCTCCGCAAGCTGGACTTGCGTCCATCCCAGCTTCTTCCGGTATTCTCGGACAAGCGCGCCAAATTCTGCCGCTGAACGCATCATGATAGGCTCTCCCTATATGGAGGCTTGCCGTACAGGAAGATTTGGCGAAAATTTATGAAAACTTACCGAAAAGGAAGCGAGAAAAAAATCACCTCGAACGGAAAGCTCTCTCGACTGGTAGTCCAAGATGGGCGGCCAGACCCAATTTTCATCCGTAGCGCGTATTCTGCTTATCGATGGGCGCCACAAGCGCTGTAACCCATAGAGCCGCCCCCTGGCTGGCCATCGATACATCATCGATTAACCGTGACTGTTTCCACGCTCTTAGAGGCTGCCTCAAAAAGAGGTGGGTGATTTCAACAGGTTATGATTCCTTCGGATTTGCGAGATTCGATGGAGCACACAATGGCCTGGACCAAAATCACCCGCCGGCAATATGCCCGGCGAACGGCACGCTACGCAAGCGATATGACGGATCGGGAATGGGGGTTGGTTCAGCCTTTCCTGCCAATGCCGCGCCGCTTGGGCCGTCCACGGACCACGGATTTGCGAGAGGTGGTGAATGCCCTGCTTTACATCGCCACAACGGGTTGCCAATGGCGGATGCTGCCGAAGGATTTTCCACCCTGTTCGACCGTCCAGCGCTATTTCTATGAATGGAGGGCGTTGGGACTTTGGACACGCATCAACCATCGTCTCGTGATGGACACGCGCGAGTTGGAGGGCAAGGAGGCAAGCCCGACGGCCGGTGTGATCGATAGCCAAAGCGTCAAAACCACAGAAAGCGGCGGCATCCGCGGCTATGATGCGGGCAAAAAGACCAAAGGCCGCAAGCGCCATATCATCGTCGATACGCTCGGCCTGATGGTGGGTCTCATGGTGCACAGCGCGGACATCCAGGATCGCGACGGTGCTCCCAATCTCCTGAAATCCATCCGCCACAGGTGGCCGTGGTTGCTGCATGTCTTCGCGGATGGTGGCTATGCGGGCGACAAGTTGAAGCGGCGACTGAAGAAGATCGGGCGCTGGACGGTCGAGATCATAAAGCGCTCAGACAAGGCGAAAGGCTTCGAGGTTCTGCCGCGACGATGGGTGGTCGAGCGGACCTTCGCCTGGTTGGGAAGATGCCGGAGATTGGCAAAAGACGTCGAAAAATCCATCGCGTCAGCAGAGGCATGGATCATGATCGCCCACATTCGGCTCATCACCCGACGGCTAGCAAGGTATGGATATCGTTGAACGCTTTTCGAATCCGACTCTTAGCGCGCAGTGTCTACCTTCCAGTCGAACCGGACCTTATCGACAAGCGAACGCTTGCGGGCAGGCTTCAGAGCTTTTTTGACAGCACATCCTGAAGCATGGCCTTGTCCAGCGACAGGTCGGCGACGATCCGCTTCAGCTTGGCATTCTCCTCCTCGAGCTGACGTAACCGCTTCATCTCGGAGGGCATCAGGCCTGCATACTTCTTGCGCCAATTGTAGAACGTTGCATCGGAAATGCCCGCCTTTCGGCAGACCTCGCCGACCGGTGTGCCGTCCTCCGCCTGCTTCAGAACGAACGCAATCTGCGCCTCGCTAAACTTCGATGCCTTCATCGGAACTCTCCTCTCTCCACGCAGGGATGATAAATGGAAAATTCCAGTTCCGAATGGCTCAATTTACTGGGGGCACGTCATCAACGACCCTGCGGACTCCACCCTTGTTCGCCGGAACAAGCGGCTCAATCACCGCCCATTGTTCATCCGACAGCCGAAACAGATGCCCCATCCAAGCCTCCAAATCACTGATTTGGCGCTTTGAATCTCATTTGCTACGTCAAATCAACGCTATCAATGGGTTTGGACCCTAGGTCGGAAGCGTTCGGTTTGGCTCTTGTTGAGGCGGCTCGCGCTGGGAAACCAATGATCTCATGCGAGATCGGCACAGGAACCAGTTTCGTGAACAAACACGGCGAGACAGCTTATACAATTCCGCCCAATGATGTCGCTTCGCTGTCAGATGCTATGCTCTCATTGTAGAACAATGATGCAACAGCACAGCAGTTCGGCCAAGCTGCTCGAACGCGATATGACCAGCTGTTCACTGCCGAAAAAAATGCTGGCGTCCTATGTCGAGGTTTATCAGGATGCCGTCCTAAATCCTCAAACCAGTGAATGACTTAAGCCTTTGTGGTTGCGCTTAGAAAGTTCTACATAATGACAGTACGATTCGTGCGCAGAAGTGTGATTACGTAAGTGTTCCATTGGATTAGCCGCCTGTTTTCTAAGCTTCTTCATTTCCGGTCACGGATCTTCAGCGGGAAAGTTCTCTCGGTTAGAGCCGTCTGTTTTAACAATGAGGGGCAGATTTTTCTGGTCCGTCATACTTACACGCCAGGCTGGCACTTGCCGGGCGGCGGCGTAAACAACGGTGCCATTCCCGAACATGCCTTGAGACAAGAACTCTCTGAAGAAGGCGGGCTGGAATTGACCTCAGCGCCGAAGCTTCTCGCCGTTTTTCTCAATCAACGGGCATCTAGTCGCGAATATGTGCTGTTTTATAGATGCAATGTGAGGCAGCAACGAACAGTCTCCAGCCTTGAGATCAGCGAGGGAAAATTCTTCGATATCCATAGACTACCGACTGATATCGATCGTCCAACGCTGAAGCGGATCTCAGAGGAAATTAGCGGACATTTTTCCTCTTCAATCTGGTAATCGACGGGTAGTCAGTCAACCTGGAGAACGACTAGCCAGGTTGACGATCAGCGATTACGGCATAGTCTTCACTCCAATCGAATTGGAATGCTTCGCCTGGGCGGAAAGATAACGGAACGAATATGCCGCAGCCCGTCGTCTTGCTGCTCAGCCCGCCACTCACGGGCGAAAGCGGCGACCCGACCATAGGAGCCAGTAAAGCCGAGCGACACCAGGTCGGCATGTTCTGCGTTCGCCACTACTTTCGCGATCGCCCGGCCTCTGTCTTCAACCAGCCCGCAAGCTTGTCGGCAAACGGATCAAGCTTGCTTAGTCGTTCCGGTACCATGAACGTCGGCTCGATCGTACCAGGGTATGGGTAGCGTCAAACCACGATCTTCTATCTTTATGGGTGAAGGACTACCGTGAGAAAGCTGAACGGGTGACCGCTGAATCTAATTAGGTCGCTACCTCATAAAGTCATGACATTGGGATTTCCGAACTTTGCTTGTTACGCATGCAGAATTTGGGGCGTTGATTCCGGTTTTTGGTGCGTTCTTTCCGTGCCTGGGCTAGCTTTGATTCGGATAAGGACTGATTCATGGACGAGCATAAACCCGTAACACGCCAGCAGCAGAAGAGCGCCAACCGTAAGGCCATTCTGATGGACGCGAAAAAACCCATGACCGAAGAGGAGTTGGCGCGCCTGGAGCGGAAGAAGCGTTCGCTTCAGAACCGGCGCGGCCGCAAGCAACCGTCCGTTATGCCCGCCAAGCTGGCTCGCACGTCTGCGTTTGCACCCCGGCGCAAAGGCCTGATCACGGACAGCAACTTCGTGCGCGTGTACGAGGTTCCCGGCTATTCCGTCGTTGAAGTGCGGGGGAGGGAGCTAGGCTCCCAGCACCGCGACGCGATCTATGCACTGTTCCGACTGCCGCGCAGCAAGATCTCCATGCCCAATCCGGCCTATAGGCCTCGGACGTTCACCCACCCTACGATCAGCTACTACGAGACTCGCACGACCTGGCGTGAGCTGCTGCGCGTCATGGGCAAGAGCGAGCACGTCAACAACTTGCTCAGCATGCTCAACACCTTCCAGGAAATCCAGCAGGTGAGTTTGACCATTCACCAGGGCAGCTCGATCGAGGAGCTGGAGAAGATCCGCAAGAGCCGCGCCAATGGCTTTTTGCCAGACACGGCAGGGTCAGCATCCCCGATCATCAAAGAACTCACGTGGGACGGCGCTCAGCTCGATAGCGGGATAACCGTTCAGTACGGGACGTCAGTTCTGGAAATGATCGAGAAAGCATACTTGGTTAGCATCAATGCCGAGGTGCAGTTCAAGCTGAAATCCGACCACGCCAAGACCTTCTGGCCATTTATCGACAGCCAGCCTAACCACACCTACATCGACGAGACGCGGCTGGCGCACCTCGCGGGCCGCGACCTTTGGGCTGACGACATGACCAGTGCACATCGCGCACAATTCCGCAAGGAATGCCGCGAAGCCTTCAATGATATGAGGATGGCCGGCGGATTGCGTGAGTGGCGCGAGGAAGTGACTGGCTCAGGCCGTAACAAGTCGCGGCGGTATCACTACGTTCATGCGGCGCCGCGTCAGCTTGAAATGGATCTGCTGAAGCAGAAACCTGTGGCGTAAGAGCCTGGTTATCAAGTGGAATAGACGCCCCAAAAACGTATTAGTTCTACGGCTGGATATTGGAATCCAACCTCCAAATATCTGATTCTTGGACCTTTTAGCAGGAAACGGCGCCCCAAAACGAGAATAGAGTTATCCTCAGCAGACCAAAGCCATCAGTAAACGACGCCCCAAAAATGGTTAAACCTCGCCCCAAAAGCCGGAAGTGTCGCCCCAAAATTCCGTAAACAACGCCCCAAAAGTATCACGCATGGCTTTGATTTAAAACGCATTTTTTTGCTATAGACTTATATATAGATATAAAAAAGATATAAAGAGACAGCATACCGGCCTTTTAGCGCTACTTCCGACAGCCCCCTCGATCAGGCGCCAGCCGAAAAACGGCTTGTTTTGTCGTCGGAAACAACGCCCCAGAAATCTGACAAATCCAACAAAAATGGCTAAGGGAAACGGGAAAAAGGTAAGCGGCAAGGAGACCCCATCTGGCGTCGCTGATGCTGGGCAGGGTATTCCGGACATACGAGTTCTCTGAATGTGAGGATCTATGTCTAGGCCTGCGGCTAGCCTTGGGTTGATGCGAATGATTGAGGCGGTGCCCGATCGCCTTGACGGGGCGCCGCTTACGTTGCGGCGGTGCTGGTCCGACGAATTCAAGGCCACAGCGGTTGAGCAGGCCTGTCAGCCCGGTGTGAACATGTCGGCAATCGCGCGGCAGATTGGGATCCTGCCATCTCAACTCTACCGCTGGCGCAGAGAACTGTTGGCCAGTGAGGAGACTGGACAAGCAGCGCCGGCAGTTGAACCGCAGAGCGCGGCACCTGGCCCCGACTCCGTCGTCGAAATCGTCATTGGCGGTATCGTCGTGCGGGCCGGCCGACATGTCGAAGAAGCGCATCTGCAGCGCGTGATCCGGGCGGTTCGCTCAGCATGATCCCCGCAGGTGTAAAGGTCTTCCTCGCCAGCCATCCCATCGACTTCCGCAAGGGACCGGACAGTTTGCTATCGCTGGTGCGGGATGCCGGCAGTGATCCGTTCAACGGCTCGCTTTATGTCTTCCGGGCAAAGCGGGCGGACCGGGTCAAGATCGTCTGGTGGGATGGATCAGGGGTGTGCCTCTACTCGAAACGGCTGGAGAAGGCGCAGTTCTACTGGCCGCGGATTGGCCACAACCGGGTGCAGCTCAACCATGCCCAGCTCATGGCGCTCGTTGACGGCATGGACTGGAAACGGGTCCGCTCGGTGGCGGTAAAACCGCCGGAGATTGTTGGGTAAAGGCCTGCGGCGAAGTGAATCAACTGCCTGAAAGGGCAGGAAAACTGGAGCAAAATATGCTCTGGTAGGCCCTATGACGCCGCCCGATTTGCAGCTCCCGGATGATGTAGAGACCCTGAAGGCCATGGTCCTTGCCATGGCCGAGAAGGCTGCCCGCACCGACGCTCTCGAGAGCGAGGTCGCAGATCTGAAGGCGAAAAACGCCGATGCTGATGAACGCATCGAACGACTCACCCAGATCCTGAAAGCCTTCGATCGTGCCCGCTTTGGCCGGCGATCGGAGAAGCTCGCATCTCCGACCATCGATGATGAGCAACAGGCTTTTGTCTTCGAGGAAATCGAGACCGGGATTGCTGCAATCCGAGCCCAGGTGAACAAGAGCGTCACCCATCCCGATGGCAAACGTCCGCCGCGACCGCGCAAGGGCTTTGCACCTCATCTGGAACGGGTCGAAGTCGTGATCGAGCCAGACGAACTGCCCGAGCATGTCGGCAAGCAGAAGGTGCTGATCGGAGAAGACGTCTCGGAGCGGCTGGACGTCGTGCCGGCGAAGTTCCGCGTCATCGTCACCCGGCGGCCGAAGTATGCCTTCAAAAACGAAGACGGCGTCGTTCAGGCAGCCGCACCCGCGCACATCATCGAGGGCGGCATTCCAACCGAAGCGCTTCTCGCCCAGATCGCGGTCTCGAAGTATGCCGATGGCCTTCCGCTCTATCGGCAGGAGGCAATCTATGCCCGCGACAAGGTCGAGCTTGACCGGAAGCTGATGGCCCAATGGATGGGCAAGCTCGGCTTTGAGCTCGATATTCTGGCCGACTACATCCTCGCCGAGATCAAGAAGGCGGAGCGCATCTTCGCTGACGAGACGACGTTGCCCACGCTCGCGCCCGGATCCGGATCGGCCAAGACGGCTTGGCTTTGGGCTTATGCCCGAGATGACAGACCCTTCGGTGGCAGTGGTCCGCCGATGGTCGCCTATCGCTTCGAAGGTAGCCGCGCGGGCGATCGGGTCGCCCGGCATCTGAGTGGCTATCGCGGTATCCTTCAAGTTGACGGGCATGGTGCCTACAACAAGCTTGCCCGATCCGACGGCGGCAATGATGGCGTGATACTGGCCGGCTGCTGGTCCCATAGCAGGCGCAAGTTCTACGAGCTCCACGCCTCGGATAGTTCCAGGATCGCCACCGAGACGGTGGAGCTGATGGCAAAGCTCTGGGAGGTGGAAGCAGCGGCCCGGGGACAGAGCCCTGACGGCCGTGTCGCGGCGCGCCAGGCGACATCTGCTGCTGTAGTCAACGAGCTCTTCGCCCTCTGGCAGAAGACCCTGCCGCGGATCTCCGGCAAGTCGAAGCTCGCCGAGGCGATCCGCTATGCCACCTCGCGTCGCTCCATCTTCGAGCGCTTCCTCTCCGACGGCCGCATCGAGCTCGACTCCAACATCGTCGAGCGCGCCATCAGGCCCCAGACAATTACGCGAAAGAACAGTCTCTTCGCTGGCAGCGATGGCGGTGGAAGGACCTGGGCGACAAGCGCCACGCTCCTTCAGACGGCGAAGATGAACAACGTAGATCCGCAGGGATGGCTCAGCCTGACCCTCGAGCGCATAGCCAACGGCTGGCCCAGCAGCGATCTCGAGGCACTCATGCCGTGGAATTACGCCGGCTGAACGGCCTCAGCTTGCCGCTTACAGAGCTGGACGTAATAGCCTGTCATGAGACCCATGGCGGGCTCCACCGGGGCGAGGTGCCAAGTGCTGCAAACTCATCGAGCAGATAGAGAACGGGGTTGGCACGCTTTGCGGGGTCGCGCGCCATGTCGGTCAGACTTTGGCTGACGATGAGGCGCCATCAGCGCGAATAGGTCGACAAGCGATCGGGGGGGCGCAACCAGGAGGACCGACACATTGCGGCGCTTGAGATCGGCAAAGAGGAAGTCCGAGTGTGAGAGGACAGTGGTCATGCGCAGACTGTCGAGAAAATGGGTGTGACACTGTGCGGCGAATAATACGCCGGCGGCTTCCCGATCTGATTTGCCGAGGTGGCGATTGGCGGCACAGTGGTCTTGAAGCCAAGGAAGGGTGCCATGATCAGGGCAACGAGGGCCCGGATTGGATCGCGGGCAGCGCGCCTAACCATGTTCTTCGCCACCACCCAAGCGCGTGATTTCTGGCTCATGAGCTGGCCTCGGCGCTGCTGCTATTCTCGATCGCAGCAACGGTCTTGCTTTCGAGTAGCTCGTCGAAGAGCGCCTTGTCGTTGTCGCGGGTCAGAAAGCTTGGCAGTTCCCGGCGCAACCAGTCAGCGAGGTTTTTAGAGAATGCGTCGTGACCGGTCTCGAGGCGATGGAGAACGAGTGCACCGAGCAGAACCTTGCGCCTTGTATCGTTGGCACGCTCCTGCTTGCCGAGACGGGCTTTGAGCGCGGTGCGTTGTGCCTCGAGCTCAGCCAGGCGTTGTTCGATCGATTTACGCGGCATGTCATTCTCCTTCAGGCTTTTTTGACCTCAGCGGCAGCAGGCACGACGTTCGTATTCCGCGTTGCGCTGTTCCCTTGTCGCTTGCGATCATAGCCGGTCAGCTCAAAGGGCTTGTTGATGATCTCTCGAAGTGCTGCTGCTTAGCGCTTAAGCTCATCGTGTTCGTCGGACACTGAAGTCTCCCTGCTTGGAACTGAGCGAAGGCTACGTGACCTGCTCAAGCATCGTGCGACGAAGCAGAGAGCTTGTCTTTCTCAGCCAGGAAGTTCGGTTTGTCGGATGTCGCCACATGCGCAGCTTGGCCAGCTTTACCGGGGAACGCAATGGCAGTGACGTGCGGGTCGTTTTGCAAGACGGACGCGATCAAGCTGTCGATGATCTGCATCTCTCCTGACGGAAAATCGCGGCTCACCTGAAGATCGCCATCTGCAGTTTGCAGCGTCGCGCCTGGCAATCCCGGCAGATATTCGAACAGCCGCGTCAGGGCGTCAGTCGTCGCAGCAGAAACGGCAGCCTTGTTCTCCAAGCCTATGCCGACCATGAGGAGTTCCCAAGGCCTGCGAGCTTTAATTTGCTCACGCAATCGATTGATGGCAGTCGTTGTCGCTGGCTTGTTTGGTATCTTCGGCATAGATCCTTACTCCGGCGCAACCTTTGCTACTCAGAGCCTACCTATGTAACCGCGCAACGCAACCTCTTATCTGCACTTTCCACGGCCAGAGGCTTGGGAACAGGATGGCGTTCTGGGCGACACATTCGGACGAAGAAGCGGAGCGGATT
>NZ_QLNF01000031.1:0-9714 GCF_003261015.1 Agrobacterium sp. MS2
GGTGTCGGCAGCCTGAATGTTTACCGAAGGGTCTTCCCTGATCGCGGTATGAGGGCATGCGCCGGTTTCAACGCCGATAACCAGCGTTTCCTCGATGAGGCCACTCGCCTTGACCCGCAACGCGTCCTCCAGGGTGACCAGGTCATTGGTGATGACCGCAGGCTTCAGCCCCGCCTCGTGGATAAGAGGCAGGAGACGCTCGATAAGCCTCGTCTTCCCGGAGCCCACCGGCCCCCCGATGCCGATACGCACGGCTTTTGCAGACATGAATCGCTCCTATTTCAATGTGTAGAGAGGCCCAAGCGGCAGTTTGGTGGCGGGCAGCGACGTGCAATGTTCACCGTCCACTTCCACTTGGTAGGTTTCGGGATCGACCGTTACTCTTGGAGCTTTGTCGTTCCAAAGCATGTGTTTCTTGGAAAGCTTTCGGGTTCCGGAAACAGCCACGCATCGTGATCGCAGTTCCAGCTTTCCGGCAATGTCGTGGTCGAGTGCCCGCTGCGACACGAAGCGTACCGAAAGCGACTGGACGGCGCGTCCGAACGAGCCCCACTGAGGCCGGTAGCGCAGCGGCTCGCAGCAATTGAGTGACGCGTTCGCCTCACCCATCACTGCCATAACCGGAAAGCCCGACTTGAAGACGGCCTCCGGCTTGATGCCGAACAGCCCCGGCTTCCAGAAAACGAGGTCGGCCAGCTTGCCGGGTTCGATCGAGCCAACATATTTGTCCACGCCAAACATCCGCGCGGGATTAATGGTGTACTTGGCGATAAAGCGCTTGATCCGGGTATTGTCATTACCACGACCGCTATCCTCCGGCAGAGCCCCGCGCTGTATCTTCATACGTGAAGCTGTCTGCCACGTACGAGCGATTGTTTCGGCAATGCGGCCCATGCCTTGGGAATCGGAACCGATGGCGCTGATTGCGCCGATATCGTGCAACACGCCTTCCGCGGCAATAGTTTCGTGCCGAATCCGGGATTCGGCAAAGGCAATGTCTTCGGGCAATCTCGGATTCAGGTGATGGCTGACCATCGCCATGTCGAAATGCTCGTCGAATGTATTGATGGTGTAAGGGTTGGTCGGGTTGGTCGACGAAGGCAGCACGTTTTCGAAGCCGCACACCTTGATGATATCGGGCGCATGCCCTCCGCCAGCCCCTTCGACATGGTAGGCATGGATGGTGCGGCCATTGATGGCCTTCAAGGTCCGCTCCAAAAAACCGAACTCATTGAGCGTGTCGGTGTGCAATTGGATTTGCACATCCGCTTCATCAGCAGCTACCAATGCAGAATGGATCGCAGCGGTTGTCGCACCCCAATCCTCGTGAATTTTCAATCCGGCAGCCCCAGCGTCGAGTTGCTCGAGAAGGGGGGCGCTACTGTCTGACGCAGCCTTTCCGAAGAAGCCGAAGTTAAGAGGAAAGACCTCGGCAGCCTGAAGCATGAGTCCAAGATTGACCGTGCCGGTGGAGGCGATCGGAACCGTTGTGGCTCCAAGCCCGCCGCCGAACAAAGTGGTGATGCCGCTGGACAGCGCCTCTTCGCACTGACCCGGGTCGATGAAATGAACGTGGCAATCGAGCCCCCCTGCCGTGACGATCAGGCCCTCCGCTGCGCGAACATCGGTGTTGGTGCCGACGATCAATCTTGGGTCCACCCCATCCATGATCCGCGGATCTCCGGCCTTGCCAATACCGGCGATCAAGCCATCCTTAATCCCGATGTCCGCTTTGATTATCCCCAGGACTGGATCGATGATCGTGGCGTTGGTGATGACGAGATCGAGCGCCCCGCCCGCCGCGGTGATGTGGCCATGACAGCCAGTGCCCACTCTTATGGTTTTTCCAGCTCCGAACACGAGCTCGTCTCCCGGCACCAAAAGATCTCGCTCGACTTCCGCCCAAAGTTCGGTGTCAGCGAGACGCACCCGGTCTCCGGTCGTCGGTCCGTACAACTCGACATATTGACGACGCGACAGAAGCTTAGCCATTTTGGGCTCCCCTGAAACCTTCGGCCGCTGCGCGTGCGATTGCCCTGTGTTTTACCTCCGGATCGTCCAGGAGACCTTCCGTCAGGCTGTTGAGCCCCTCCACGCGTCGGTCGCCTCCAATGGCAACAAGATCCACGGTTTTCTCATCCCCTGGCTCGAACCGAACCGTCGTTCCAGCTGGAATATCAAGACGGAAGCCGAACGCTGCAACCCTATCGAAATCCAACTCGGGGTTTACCTCAAAGAAGTGGAAATGAGAGCCGATCTGAATGGGGCGGTCGCCCATGTTGCGAACGACGACCTGTGTGGTCGCGCGACCCACATTGATTTCTATCCCGTCTTCCGCCAAGCGGTAGCAACCCGGCTCCTCTTCCTCTTCGACATCCTGTGGTGGGCTTACGGGGTCGTGCACACAGACGAGCTTTTGTCCGTCTGGGAACATAGGTTCGACCATCAGCATTTCGAGCAACGATACGACGCCCGACTGAACTTCCTCAGCGTTCAGTATGGTGCGGCCAAATGCCATTAATTCCGAAACGGACTTCCCTTGCCTAGCTCCCTCATGGATAGCGTCGGCTATTATCGCCCTCGCCTCCGGTAAGTTTAGTCTCAGTCCGCTGGCCCGGCGGCGCCGTGCCAGTTCGGCTGCGACAAAAACCAGAAGCCTGTCACTTTCTTTTTTGGTCAGGTACACTGGATATCCTCCGAACTTCGGAATTCCTCAGGAGCGATCAAAGGCTTAGATGCGCTAGGATTTTTTTAGGGGTTTCCGTAGCCTGGGTATTTCCAGACCCGGATATTTTGCCTTTATCTAGCAGGACGTATCTATCGGAAACGGCACACGTGAAGGAGAGATTCTGCTCAACAAGCAGAACGGCGACGCCCAGACGATCCCTTTCCGCTTGGATGATCTTCACGAGATTGGAAATCACGGACGGCTGCAGACCCTCGGTTATCTCGTCGATCAGAAGAACCTTGGCTCCCACGGCCAGTGAGCGCGTCATCAGAAGCATCTTCTGTTCGCCGCCACTTAGCGTCCCGGCTTTTTGCCGCAAGCGATCCAGCAGGAACGGAAAGCAACGGCTGATCGTGTCCCTTGCCTCGCTCCAGTCCGCCGAACCACGCAATGCCAAACGAATATTCTCTTCGACTGTAAGGTCCTGAAACAACGCCTTTTCCTGCGGTATGTAAGCTACGCCAAGCCGAGCAATTTGATGGGGCTTGCCGTCGCTGACCGATTGCCCGGAGAGCGAAACGGTGCCGGAGAACTTGGGCAAATATCCCATGATTGATTTGAGAAGCGTGGTCTTGCCCATACCATTCTTGCCAACCACGGCAAGAATTTCACCGCGGTCGATCGCCAAATCCACGTCGCGGACAACGGGGGCCTGTCCGTACCCCGTGGTGAGACCCTTTAAGGCGAGAACTGTTTCCGTCATAGTCAACTCTCCTCAGTGCCCAGACCCAGCGTAGACCGATTTGACGAGCTCGGAATTCACCACCTCATCAACCGAACCATTAAGAACAATCCGGCCTTGATGCAGGACAATCACCCGCGAAGAAATCTCTCGGACGAAATCCAGATCGTGCTCCACTAGCAAGATGCAGAGTTGTTCTGTTCTGGCGAGTTCGGTCAGGATCGTTCCAATACGCGTACGCTCAGCCTTTGTGAGACCAGCCGTCGGCTCGTCCAGAAGAATGACCTTGGGCTCGAGCGCAAGCACCATCGCCAGCTCCAAAGCTTGCTTCTTTCCGTGCGACAGCACCTGCGCAGGTACGTCCAGGTCATTATCCAGACCGGTCGCCCGGACAATATGCAAAGCAGACTGCGGAAGGCTACAGACATCGGATTTATGCCACTTAGATAAGCCATCGAGCCGGGCTCGCGCGATCTGAAGGCATTCTCCCACGGTCAATGTGTCGAAAACATTGGCCATCTGGAATTTGCGGCCGACCCCAAGACGCACACATTGGTCCGGCGGACGATGTCCGATGTCCACGCCGGCGACTGATATCGTGCCACCACTACGCTTCAAGCCGTCTGCTATACAGGTCATAAGCGTGGTCTTGCCCGCTCCATTGGGTCCAACGAGGCTGACGATTTCGCCATAGCTAGCTTCGAAATCGATGCCAGACAGGACCTCAAGACTGCCGAAGTGCTTTTCGACACCGCTCACCACAAGGGCCGTTCCCTCACCATCGTTAGCCGCAGTGGGGCTACGCTCGCTTGCCTTGCGCAGTTGCATCGGCGCGCTCTCCTTCGATTGCTCCCCGATGATGAGCCTGCGAAGCCAATTCATGGATTTCGCAACCACCGGCAGGAGGCCGCGTGGCAAGGCTACGATTACCGAAACGAAGATGACGCCTATGACCAGCTTCCATATGAACGGGAAATCGCCCTGAAGGTGTGCACTCGCATAGTCAATGATAAGCGTGCCGATAACAGGCCCAAACAGCGTACCGCGTCCGCCTAGCGCGACCCAGATCAGAAGTTCCGTTCCGAACACAAACCCAGCGATCTCCGGCGCAACCACCATCGTATAATTGGCATACAACCATCCAGCGATTGCACCTATTCCCGCGCAGATGAGAAAGACGACCGCTTTGATATGCGATGTATTCAACCCGAGATACTGGCAACGCTGCTCATTTTCCCGGATGGCAACTAGAAGTCGACCGGCATCACTGCGCGTGTAAAGCCATGCCGCGCTCGTCAAAATGACCAGCCAAGCTCCAACAACCCAGAACCAAGCTTCTATGCTGAGAGGAATGGTCTCGAAACCGGTAAGACCGCTGCTGGACCCGGTAAAGGTCCCGCCGGAAAACAGAAGTTGGGTTACAACAATCGGCAAGACAAGTGTGATAACCGAAGCATATAAATCCGTTGCACCATGCCAAAAGGCAAGAAACGCAACCAACCCGGCCATCGCCACGGCGACCGCGATACCGACTACAAGAGCAGCAACCGCTAATTCGGCGGAAAAACCCTGGTAGGTAAATATCAGGGCGGTGACATAAGCGCCTGCCGCAAAGAATGCCGACTGTCCAAAAGTCAAAACTCCAAGGTAACCCCAGAGAATGTCGACAGAGAGAGCAATAGACGCATATATCATCGATCTTACAAGAACGTTGACCGAATACTCGTCTATAAAGAAAGGCGTAACGCCAACACCGATCAAAGCTATGGCTGCTACAACGACCATCCTCGTGAGCGGGCTCGCCCGTGGCCGAAGGCTATGCGCTTCGCCCCATTCCTTCACGTTTACATCACTCATAAGAAAACCCCTGCGGTCGAATACGGAGAATTACAGCGGCAAGAGCCGCAATTGTCATGCCGCCCAGGACTGCCCCGAAATAACCACTGACAATCACCTGCGCCCCGCCCAACACAACACTTGCGATGGCTAAGCTATAAAGAGATGAGCCCGATACAAGCACAAGCATGAAGGCGCTGATCAGCCAGGCAGTTCCCATATCCGGATAGACGCTCGATAGAGGCGTTATGAAAGCGCCGGCAACCGCGGCCAAACCAGAGCCAAGGGTAAATGTAACAGTGCGAACGAGCCCGCTATTTATTCCGAGTCCGCGCGCAAGATCTTCATTCATGATAACAGCGCGCGTAGAGAGACCTAATGATGTACCCTTGAGTATCAAGGTCAAACCAAGGCCCAGCAGCAACGCGAGAACAGTTAGTACCAGCCTGTAGGTCGAATATGACTCACCAACGAGACTGACCACACCCCGGACCGGAGGCTCAGCGAAATGAACACCACGGTCGAAGACAAGAGTGATGATCTGCCCGATGATGATACTCAGCCCCCATGTGGCCAGGATAGCATCGAGCGGCCGATTGTATAACGACCGTACAACAACACGCTCCATACCGAGACCAACGATCGCACCGAAGACCGCCGCCAGAGGAATGCCTATCCAAGGGTTCAACCCAATTGCTGTGGCAATAACGGCGGCGTATCCGCCAAGCGTCATCAATCCGCCGTGCGCGAAGTTGATAAGCTTCATAACGCCGGATACGAGGAGCAACCCCAAAGCCACAATGTATAATATTGCGGCGGTTGTGATGATGTCTAGTAACATTGAAATCATCTACGTCTCCGAGATTCCCATACTGGGAACAGTAAAAATTCCACCCGAATGGGGAGAGCGCCCATTCCTACTTGCCCTTTAGTTTTATTTAGGCGAGGCGACAATGTGATCTGGAACAGATAGGCGATATGTCATGTATGCCGTATATTTAGATCAGGACATTGCTCGTCAGGATCGCTCTACATTTCGGGCGCGATTTGATGATATTCGTAATGCCTTGAGCATCTCACTGAGTGAGATACATTGTCAGCGGAGCGTGCCGTTGCCTCGACACCTGCACCGGACCTCTAGGATCATCAAAGGTTACTTCATTCAAAAGCCTTGACCACTGCGTCCATAGCTCAGTCGCGGCAAACAATACCAAAATTCTCTTTAGCGCTGTTCTCATTGCGTTCCCCTTTACGGTTCTCACCTCCTTCGAGGGCTAAGACCGAATATGGACAGAGCCGTCGTCGACAGTGAAATACCCGCCGCCTCTGAAAGAACTCGCACACATCCAAAACATCGTCAATGATAAACGTATTTTTTTGTTGCTAGGGTCGAAACCCATTGATCATGTTGATTTGCTGCGGCAAATCGGATTCAAGATTTCCAATCAATGGATTGGAGGCTTGAATGGGGCGCTTGTTTTGGCTGTCGGACGAGCAATGGGCGGTCATTGAGCCCCTGTTGCCGAGGAACAAGGGCGGGGCTCGCCGGGTCGATGATCGTCGAGTGATCTCCGGCATCATCCACGTTCTCAAGGTCGGCTGCCGGTGGTGCGATTGCCCGGGCGACTATGGCCCTTCGACCACGGTCTACAACCGCTTCAACCGTTGGTCTCGCAAACGGTTCTGGACTGAATTGGTCGAGGCGCTCGCGACGTCTGGCGCAGTCACCAAAAGCACCTCCATCGACAGCACCTACGTCAAGGCGCACCGCTCGGCCCATGGCGGCAAAGGGGGGCGAAAAATCAGGCTATCGGACCTTCGCGCGGCGGGCAAACCACCAAAATCCACGTCCTCACCGACGTGATCGGTCGCCCTTTTGCATTCATGCTAACCGGTGGCAATGCAGCAGACAGCCCGGTCGCGCCACACTTGCTGGCTGGTCTGAAGGGTGCGCGATATCTCCTTGCGGACAAGGGATATGACGCCAACAGTCTGCGAAAGCGACTGCGCCAGTCCGCAATCGTCCCCGTGATACCTGGCCGTTCAAATCGCACAAGGCCGATCCGATACGACCGCGAACGTTATAAGAGCCGCCACCTCATCGAGAACGCCTTCTGCCGACTGAAAGACTTCCGACGCGTCGCAACGCGTTACGACAAGCTTGCCAGAAACTTCCTCTCCGCAGTCGCCTTGGCCACCCTAGTCGCGTTCTGGCTATGATTGAGTCTGAACCCTAGGCGCTGGTAAACCAAGCTTTTTATACCACTGATTCCGCGAGGTGTTAACAAAGCGATATGCGTTGCCCGAACCTGATGCACATCGTCGCAAGCGTTTGGCGGGCGTACCGTTGCTCCTCCTGTGAAGCCATAAAGACGAGCCGCGCACCGGTTAAGCCGAGCGGATGGCGCCCGTCCTCCGGGTTCACATGGGGAGCATCGTAGGGCAAGCCGAGTTCCGGTAGGCAGGCGAGATCCTGTGCGGTGAAAGCTTCGTTGAGTTCCACAAAGCGATATCATTTACAGCAGTTGATCGTAGCACGGTCCCTTGGCAGTTCGTGCTGCCTTCATCACCGCGGTTGCTGCGGAGAGCGAGAACTCGAGACTTTAATCAGGGATAACTGCCGTGCCGTCAATCTCAACCAGCCAGTCTGGACGGGCCAGGGCGCTCACAACCAGGCCTGTGGAAACGGGATGAACTCCTTTTATATATTCGCCCATGGTCCGATACACCGCCTCACGGTGCCGGACATCTGTAATGTAGACGACGACCTTTACGAGGTGATCCATCGTGCCGCCGCATTCCTCGATGAGCTGCCTGATGTTCTGCATCACTTTGCGAGTCTGTTCGACGGGGTCATGGCTGCCGATGTTGCGGGCCGTATCCAGATCCTGCGGGCACTGCCCGCGTAGATAGATCGTCCTGCCACCGCGGGTAACGACCGCCTGGCACAGATCGTTGTCGAGCTTCTGCTCGGGATAGGTATCCTTGGTATTGAACGTACGGATTCGGGTATGTTCCATCATGATCTCCACTGGTTTGACCGAAATTGATCAGAATGCGAGCCGTCGGTCTTACCGCACGGCAGGTCCGGGCTTGATGCTGCCGTCGGAGAAGCGCTCCAGCCGGTACGGGGCCAGTTCGTCCGGCCGCGCCGTGCCGGCGACCATGTCGGCAGTCAGGCGGCCCGCCGCCGGGCCGATACCGAAACCATGGCCGGAATAGCCTGATGACAGGAAGAGTCCCGGAATGGCTGCTATGGGCGATATGACGGGCACGGCGTCGGGGGTGACATCGATGACGCCCGCCCATTTATGAGCCACCTTGGCCTTTGCAAACATCGGCAAGGCCGCCGATGCGATCTTGAGCCCGGCCTCGAGATTGGCCTCGTCGACCGGCGGGTCCCACATGCGGACCGACTCAAATGGGCTTTTCTGATCGTTTCTCCACGATCGCTTCCACTGGAATCCCTTGAACGAGGCGCCGGACACCCGCAGCTTCACGCCGGTATCGGCGAAGGCGAGGTGACGGAAATCCCACAGGAAGCGGAAGCTGCTGGGTGTGATTGTATGGATTTCGCCGCCATAGCGCAGCACGTTGTAGCCGCCATCCACCCGCTTGCGCGTGATGAAACCCGATCCGGTCAGCGATGGCGTGAGCGGTGTCTCGCCGGGCTGCGTGCATTGCGCGGAGGTGACGACTGCCAGCTGCGGAAACCGCACCCGCAAGTTCCCAAGGAATTGGCTGCTCCACACGCCGCCTGCGACGACGACGGCGCCGCATTTCACCGTGCCCTTCTCCGTCACCACCGCGGAAACCCGGCCGGCGCTTGTCTCGATGCCCCGGACCGCATCTCCGATCGAGATGAAGGCGCCAGCGCGCTGGGCCGCGCGTGCGAATGCCGGCGCAGCCAGTTGCGGCTCGGCGCAGCCATCGGCTTTGGCGTAGACGGCGCCTTGCCAAGAGCGCGCGGCACCTGGCAGCAACGCGGCAACCTCGGCGGAATCCAGCACCTCGGCTTTTGCGCCAAGAGGCTCCGCCGATTTCAACCACTCCGAGTTCTTGGCCAGTTCCTGCTCATTGTTGCACAAGTAAACGACCCCGTTGCGCCGGAATCCGACGTCTGCGCCAAGGAGTTCCTCGGAGCGATCCCAGATTTCCATTGCTTCCAGCATGAGCGGAAGCTCACGAAGATCGCGGCCCAACGTCCTGCACCAGCCAAGATTTCTCCCCGATTGCTCTCCTCCGATGATCCCCTTTTCGCACAGCAGGACGGAACGACCTTGTCTACGGAGAAAGAATGCCGTCGCAGCACCCACAATGCCGCCTCCGATGATAACGACATCAACCTCGGCCGGTCGATCAGGGTTCGACGCGACGCTATCCATGGGGGGCATCATGAGTTATCTCTCCATCAAGTGAGCCTTCGGCCTATTCGACCTTTTGGCCTTATGCATTATCGGCGGGGGGG
>NZ_QLNF01000032.1:0-13333 GCF_003261015.1 Agrobacterium sp. MS2
ATTCTCCGCATGATTCACGAATAAAATCGCCGATCAGCAGTCCTAAAGATACGTGGGGTGGCCTACGCGCTTACAGACTATTACGAGTTTGTCTTTTTGTTTTCCCAACTCACTGACGGCCAATGCCGCAGACGAAGATGGCAGATCGATAATCATGTCTACGCCGCTCTGGTCAAACCATTGGCGGGCGATGTTTGAAGCGATGTCAGGTTTATTTTGATGGTCAGCAGAGACGATATCGATCTTCAGGCTTTTGTTCTGCGATGTAAAATCTTCGACAGCCATCGTCGCTGCAATAACTGATCCTTCTCCCGATAAGTCAGCGTAGGTGCCCGACCTATCATTCAGAACACCGATTTTCACGTTAATAGCATCATCCGCACTGGCCGTTCCGGCTGACAACGCCGCGATAAAAGCCGCGACAACTTTGATTCCTACTTTCATTCTCCTCACTCCCATTTTCCGAGTTTAAACTCCCAAGTAAGCCTCTAGCTTTTTGATGCTTTGTTGACTCTCGACCTCCCCCAACTCATCGATCACTCTCCCTTGCTCGACTATCAAATGTCGGTCGGCCACTGATGCTGCAGCATGAAAGTTCTGCTCCACTAGAATAATGGTGAAGCCGAGCGCTTTGAGGCGAGCAATTGTCCGGCAGATGCTTTGCACGATCACCGGTGCAAGGCCTTCAGTTGGTTCGTCGAGAAGGAGGATTTTTGCGCCCGTGCGCAGAATCCGCCCTATAGCCAGCATCTGCTGTTCGCCGCCCGAAAGCTTAGTGCCCGGGCTGTGGATCCGCTCTCTTAGATTCGGGAACAGATCGAAAATTTCACCGACTTCTAAACCACCTGACGCCACTTTAGGTGGCAACATAAGGTTCTCTTCGACATTCAAACTTGCAAAAATGCCCCGCGTTTCCGGGCAAATGGCAATCCCCTTCCGGGCGACATGTCTCGAACTCAGATGGATTAGCTCGTCCGCTTTGAGTTTGATCGACCCTGTCCGACGGGCAAGCATTCCCATGATTGCGCGGAGCGTGGTTGTCTTGCCTGCGCCATTGCGTCCAAGCAGGGTAATAACCTCGCCTTCGCATACATCAAATGTAATGCCATGGAGCACATGACTTTCACCATACCAGCCTTGCAGATCCTTCACGCTCAAGAGAGGCGTCGCGGCAACTGTGTCATTTATCCTGGAAACAGAGTTCTTATCCATGGCTAGCTCCGAGATAGGCTTCTAGGACACGTGGATCTGAAGAGACGCTTGCATAGTTCCCTTCGGCGAGCACCTTTCCGCGGGCGAGCACCGTGATCTTGTCTGACAGCGTTGAGACGACTTTTAGGTTGTGCTCGACCATTAGTACCGTCCGGCCTACCGCAACACGCCGGATCAGCTCAACGATGCGGTCGATGTCTTCGACCGCCATCCCGGCCATTGGCTCGTCAAGCAACATTAGCTTTGGGTCAAGCGCCAAGGTAGTGGCAATCTCAAGCGCTCTCTTTCTCCCGTAAGAGAGTTCGCCTGCTGGCGTCGAGGCAAAGCGTTCGAGGCCTACCTCTTCAGCAAGTGCCATGGCTCGTGGAACGAGCGATCTCAGAACAGCATCGCTGCGCCAAAAGTCCAGCGACTGCCCACGAGCTCGCTGGAGAGCTACGACAATGTTCTCGGTAACTGTCATTGTAGGAAAAACTGCTGAGATTTGGAATGATCTAATCATTCCAAGTCTCGCGATCGCAGACGGAGACTTCGATGTCACGTCTTCACCGTCGAATACAATCGTTCCTTCGGTTGGGGTCAGAAACTTGGTCAGAAGGTTGAAGCAAGTAGTCTTGCCCGCACCATTCGGGCCAATCAACGCATGAATACTGCCACGCTTAATAGCAATATTTACGGAGTCAACTGCGTGAAATCCGCGGAATTCCATCCGGAGATTTTCGGCTCTTAAGATTGCATCGTCAGCCATAACGGAGAGCCTCACAACGCACTGTTGATGCGGCCAGTGAGCACTCCGAGGCATTCTAACAAGAAGTAGTCGCCCCAAATAAGTTCGCTGTTGACTGCTTTGTCATTCTTTGGATCGAAACAGCCGTCTGCTAGAATGCCGTCGTCGGTGAGGTGTCGTTCGACCAAAGCTTCGAGGCTGCGTCGCGCCGTGGCAGAATATTGAGATGCTTTGCTGAGATCGGGATGAAGCGCAGAGAGCTTCAAGAGAGCAGCAGAGGCGATCGCAGTTCCAGACGTGTCTTTTTTTGTATCCGACGTCACCGGAGCGTCAAAGTCCCAATAGGCAACCCCATCGTCAGGCAGGTGCTCGACCCACCAGTCAGCGACCTTAGTTGCGAGCTCCAACAGTTGACGTTCCTTCGGCTCAATCTGTGCGCTTAGGGCGTACCCGAGCATCGCCCAAGCTTGAGCTCTCGTCCAAATAGAGGTGTCTGAATATCCTTTATGGGTGTAACGTCTTGACAGCACGCCAGTGCCCCGATCGAAGGAAGCAGACTGCACCACACCGCCATCGGGCCGAATGAAGAATTCGCCACTCTTGTAAGCGTGGTTAAGTGCGATCTGCCTCATCTCCGGATCGCCAAGATGCCGCGCTACCCATAGCATAAGCGGCGTTGCGGGAAGCCCATCGATATTGGCCTCGCCATTTCCTACGGCATGCGCTTCTTCTGCTTCGCTACCGAGTGGGATAATACCAGCGTTGCCGTCGTACTGCTGCAAAAGTGACGCTGATGCCAGAGCCGCAAATCGTTCCGCCAACGGCTCCCGATGAAGAAGGGCACCAACAACCGCACCATAGTAAAACAAAAATCCCCGGAAAACTGTTTGGCTTTCGATTCTAGTTTCGAGCTTCGCCAGCCAGCGCTTAGCTTCATCTGAATACGACTTTTGCTGGGTCAAAGCACCCGCCAACCAGAGCTCGCCGATCCAGAACCCCCCGGTCCAAAACCCTTCAGGTGTTGTTGTCCAAACACCTGTCGTCGGATCCGCGAAATGAGGAAACCCGTCCAATCGCATTTCAATCGTTGCGTCGATACGCGAAATCATCCGCTGCATCGCGGGTTGCCAAATCTTGATGTCCTGCTTACCAACCATATCCGCCATGTCATCCTCCTCAATCTATCCGGATAGTATCTTTTCCGCGCAGCCTAAAGCGTCCTGTCAGTAATGAACTGCTCCGGAGCTACGAAACTCTTCGACCGTCTCTGCTGGAAACCCCAGTTCCCGAAGCACATCTTGAGTGTCTTCACCAAGATGTCGTGGCACCGTAGCAATCCTCAAAGGCGTCCGTGACAGGTTGAGTGGATTGCCCACTAGCCTCACGCTGCCGTAGCCAGGAACGTCCACATCCCAAAGCATCTCGTTCTGTTTTACCTGTTCGGAATCTATAGCTTCCTCAAGCGTATTCACCGGTGAGCAAAGCACGTCTTCCTTAGAGAGGCGGGAAACGCATTCAGCGGTAGCCATATTATTGACAATCGGTGCGAGCAGTGAGCCAATTTCCTGTAATCCAGCGACCTGCAGCGCGTGCGTGGAGAACTGCTCCTTTTTGCTCAAGTCCTCAATGTCAAACGCACGGCACATTCCCTGAAGAGGATTATCTCGAAATAGCGTCAAGATAAGAACCCATCCGTCAGAGGTGGGTAGGAGAATCGATTGCTTGGACCAACTCGTCCTCTTTCCATGCATTGAAAGCGTCGCTGCCTCGAGAATCTGAGCCGATACCGCGGTGGCCAACAGGGATGTGGAGACCTTTTGCCCCTTTCCCGAACGCTCGCGCTCAACTATTGCAGCAAGTATCCCCTGAGTGAGAGTCAAAGCTGTCAGGTAATCGATATATGGCGAATTCGCCAAGTTCGGCTTTTGATCATCCGAGAGACCACTTCGAGCAAGGCCACTATAAGCTTGGGCAAGCATATCCTGCCCAGGCATGTGTGCCATCGGACCAACATCACCAAATGCGTAGCCGACCGCATAGACAATGCGGGGATTCAGTTTCTCAAGCTCTTCGTAACCGAAGCCCAAACGCTCCATGACACCTGGGCGAAAATTGTGGAGTACAACATCTGCGGACTCGACCATTTTCATGAGGATGTCTTTTCCGGCAGCCGTTTTCAAATCGAGGGAGACGCTCTCTTTGTTCCTCCCGAGAGCTGCATAATAGGCGCTCATGCCACCCTGCTCCAATGCGATCGGATCAAGGGTTCTAAGTATCTCGCCCGGAGGCAGCCGCTCGACCTTGATAACCCTGGCACCAAGGTCGCTTAGCATCTGCCCAGCGAGAGGGACCTGCATTACCATGCCAAGCTCCAGGACCGTGATACCGTTCAATGCACCGGGCACTACAGGCATTTCATTTACACCCCTAAAATTCATAGCGTCATCTATTCAAAAATACTATCCGTATGGTATGTGTAAGTCAATAGTCTGTGTTTGCCGTGTCGCGCAACCTGATGTGTAATGCTAGAAAGCTTTCTTACTGGGAGGATGAGATATGGCACCGAACTTTTCCAAACTACCGCTCGGTGATTTCGAGAATTGGACGACCCCTCATGTGGCCCGTCTTCACGAAAGCCGGGTGCCTCACAAGACGTTCATTACGGAATTGAATGGTCACACCGAAACCTATGGAGAGTTTATCGGGAAGGCTCGTTCTCTTGCCAGTTTTCTCGCGAAAATTGGCGTGAGAAAAGGTGACCATGTTGCGATTTTCTGTAAGAGCACAATAGCGGCACTTCATGGCTGGTTGGCTGCTAATCTACTCGGTGCAGTCGACGCAAGCATCAACTCGAACCTGCTCGGAGATCCGTTAAAGCATGTTCTAAGCACAGCTCGACCACGAGTGATCCTCACTGAGCAGGAGTGCCTGCGAGATTTGCAAAATGCATACGGCGGATTGGACGGGCTTCCAGTGATTCTGGTCGACGGCGCCCTACCAGCACCTGACCCTTCGATAGACTTCATTTTTTACAGCTATAAAGACGCTCTCGATGAGGCACCTCTGGATTGGGACAAAGTACATGTCACGCCACTAGATCCGTGTGCAGTCATGTTCACGTCAGGCACGACTGGCCCATCCAAAGCCGTTCTAATGCCCTATGGCCAAGTTTGCATGCTCGCACAGCAGGTCATTCTCAATACGCGTCTCTGCGCTGACGACGTGTTCTTGTGCGTTCATCCGTTGAACCACATCGCCGGGAAGTTCATGGGTGTTTTCGCAAGTTTCGTGGCTGGCGCGAGTATCGTGCTCGACAAGCGCTTTGAAGCAGCTACGTGGCTTGAAACTGTTCGCGAATTTGACGTTACGATCAGCATCGCTCACGGTCCAATGATTGAAATGATAAACCAAAGGCCGAGAACGCCATTCGACGACGGCCACTCTTTGAAGAGATTGATGTGTTGTCCGATCCCGAAATCTCTAGGATCAGCTTTCGAGGAGCGTTTCGGTCTCAAAGGGATAGAAATGTGGGGAATGACAGAGATCACGTGTCCATGCTGGACCTCGCTTGATGGCACTCGTGAAACCGGCTCATGCGGTGTCGCGATGACTGAATGGTTCGACGTCGAGATCACCGATCCAGATACCGGCAAATTTTTGCCCAACGGGAAAGTGGGCGAACTGGTCGTTAGACCAAAGCACCCCGGAACCATGATGCTGCAATATTTGAACGATGCCGAAGCAACGGTGAAAGTTTGGCGTGATCTTTGGTTTCACACGGGAGACGCCGCATGGCGAGATGAACGCGGGAACTTCTTCATTGTCGACCGCCTCCACGATAGAATCCGCCGGCGTTCCGAGAATATCTCCTCTTTCGACATTGAACAGGCAGCTCTCTCGCATCCAGGCATCCGTGAGGCAGCAGCAGTGGGCGTGCCGTCAGGCATGGAAAGTGATGACGATATAAAGTTATGCATCGTCGCAGACGCAGGCGAAACACCTGAAAATGTTTTGCGCTACCTCGCGGACCGTCTGCCGCACTTTATGATGCCACGGTACATCGAAATGCGTGAGAGCCTGCCGAGGACTTCTACAAACAAAGTAAGAAAGCGCGAACTACGCGAATCTGGTATCTCTGAAGAGACATGGGATCGACAAGCGTCCGGGATACGACTGAAAGATCTTTATAGGTCCGCTCAACCCAAATAGAGTTCGGATTACGAGATAAATTGCCGTTGTTCACTGGGCTCCGACGGACGGTCGGAGCTCGAGATATCAGATATCATTTGTCGGGGCTACGAACGAGAATACCATTTAAGAACGTACTCCAGACAGTCGCGACAAATCTACGGCCATCTATACCGCCTCCCCGACGATGCCATTCCAGCATCATCCCATCGTGAGTGGCAACAACTAAAGTAGCGAATTCCTTGGTAGGCAAAGTCGAAGACAGTTCGCCCGCCTTTTTGCCATCCTCGACAACTTCCTCGAGCAGGTCATATATCCGCTGATATATTTCTCTAACACGGCGATCCGCCAGATCAGTACCATCGCGGCTTTCGATTGACATTTTTATCAGACAGAGAAGCTCATCAGGCCGATCGATCCCTTGCTTCGATGCGTATTTGAAGAATGCCGCGATTTTTTCAGGAGCAGGACACTTCAGACCCTTCACGTGTTCTATAAGCGTATCGACTATATGGGATTCTGCGATGTCCAAGAGATGAAGAAGGATGTTTTCCTTGCTCTCGAAATAGAAAAACACCGCGCCTTTCGTAAAGCCCGCTGTCGATGCAATTTCCTGGAGGGTACAGGCGTGATAACCTTTAGTTACGATGAGCCCGAAAGCGGCTCGCGTAAGTCGCTGAATGCTTTCTTCGCGGAGCAGTGCTTTCTTATTGATTTTGGCTTTCGCCGCTCGATGAGCCACCATTGTTCGAATTGTCTACCTTCCGTGAGTCGTTTTGAGGTGGCAACCTAACACATATTTTGATGCCACCCCATTTGCTTCACATCGGTGGCCAACTTAATCCCGTGATCAAGAGGTCTTTTGGGATAGCCCCATCGACGATTTCATCTGCTAGCCCTGCCCGTGACAGCACAGCTCGCGAACGATCCGTATTATCCTCGACCGGCACTGGCTCAACCGAATGCGCCATCAATGGGGCTTCAACCGCAACGCCAGGCTTTGCGTAGGGATGGCGGTGCGCGTTGTGGGGATAGTTAAGCGCCTCATCGGGTGCCAGAACAGGCGACACGCAAGCATCCTTTCCACGGAAATGAGATACCCACTCATCACGGCTTCGCAGCATAAACGCGGTAGTGAACCTTTGGGTCATGGAGGCCCAAGAGCGTCGATCAAGGTGTTGCGGTGCTTCATCCTCAAAACCAAGGGCATTCCAAAGATTGAAAAAGAACCTATCCTCCAACGCCCCTACTGCAATGAACTTTCCATCAGAGCAGGCGTAACATCTATAGAATGGTGCGCTTCCGGTAAGAAGCCCATCCCCCCTTGCCGGAAGGACTGGTTGTCCCCAATCAGAGAAATGCATCGTCATTAGTGACAGGCAGCCATCCACCATCGCTGCGTCGATATACTGCCCTTTCCCGGATGTGCCTCTCTCGTTTAGTGCCGCAAGGATGCCTATGACTGCGAAAAGGCTCCCTCCCGCAAAATCCGCTAGGAGATTGAGTGGAAGCATCGGAGCTTCATTCAAAGGACCAAATGCGCCTAGTGCTCCAGAGAGAGCCAAGTAATTGATATCGTGTCCAGCCTCCTGTGAAAGCGGTCCACTTTGCCCGTATCCGGTAAGCGAGCAGTAGATTAGGCCGGGATTGAGTTCGGCCAGCGCTGCGTACCCGATACCCAATCTAGCGGCAACTCCTGGACGATAACCCTCAACGAGCACGTCTGCATCCTGCACAAGCGTGCGGAAGGCTATTTTCCCGTCTTCGGACTTTAGGTCAAGATTTATGAACGTCTTGCCACGCGCTAGTGCGCCAATGGGAAGACTTCCACTTCCGCCCCCCACAACGATGATTTCTGCCCCCATATCGGCTAGCAACATAGTACAATATGGACCAGGAGCTAGACGAGACAGATCGAGAACTTTGACGCCGCTTAACGGGCCTTTACGGGGCACGACATCGCTCATTGCCCACTCCCCATGCAAGTCCGGAAAAGAGCGGCGTAGTCTTCAGCACTTACGGGCCGAGCGTTCGTTGCCGTGCTGTGATCGGCCATCGCGCGATCAACCATCAACGGCAAACTGTCCGCGTGGACGCCCATTTCACCTAGAGTGGAGGGCAGACCGAGGCTTTGTGACAAACGCTCGATCGCCTCTGCGACATCTGCCCCATCTGCGAGACCCATCGCGATTCTGAGCCGTCCATATTTCTCTTCAGCATAGGGCTCATTGAACCTAAGCACGGACGGTAAGATCACGGCATTGAGGGTGCCATGATGAAGCCTTAAGGGTTTCAACCCCCCAAGTGCATGGGACATTCCGTGCACTGCTCCAAGCCCTTTTTGGAAAGTCAATCCACCCTCGAGTGAGGCCATCATCATTTCTCGGCGAGCTTCTCGGTCGCCGCCGTCCTTAACGGCCCTCTCCAAGTATCGAACTGCCCTTGCAAGCCCGTCGAGCGCGATAGCTTCCGCCGGAGCGTTCTCTCTCGGGCTCAAGAAAGTTTCGATGCAATGTGTAACCGCGTCCATGCCTGTGGCCGCTGTGAGGTAGGCCGGCAGGCCAAGCGTCAGGTCAGGGTCACATATCGCCACTTCCGGGATCATGTAAGGAGAAATGAACCCGAGCTTGCGTCCGTCATTAAGTGTGATCAGCGCAGCTCGCCCGACTTCACTACCCGTCCCCGATGTTGTCGGCACAGCCACAACAGGCGGTTTGTCTCTCGTAATCTTTCCGATCCCGCCGAGGATCGCTGCGTACTGCTCCAATGCACCATGATGCGTGGCGAGAAGAGAAACAGCTTTCGCGAGGTCAAGAGAGGAACCGCCGCCGACTGCAATGATCGAGTCGCATCCTTCAGATAGAAACTGATCCCTTGCTTTCAGAACAGCGTTTTCATCCGGATTTTCAGGCGTTCCATCATAGAGTGGCGTATTTGCACTTAGGCCGGCAGCGACTTTGATTTTCTCAATTAAGCCTGCCTTCACTATCCCCACATCGGTAACAATGAGTGGGCGCGATACGCCGAGCAACGACAACTCCTCGCTGATGAGGGACGATGCTCCAAAATCGAATTGGATACGGGTCAGATAATTAATCAGGCTCATGCTTGGTTCCTCAAGACATCATAAACATGCTTGGCGATGATCAGTTGCTGGATCTCATTGGCTCCTTCGTAGATCTGCGTTATTTTTGCGTCGCGCATCATTCGCTCGACCGGGAAGTCAGTTAGGTAGCCCGCCCCCCCATGGAGTTGGACTGCGTCGGTGGTGACCCGCATCGCGGCATTCGAGCAGAAAAGCTTCGCCATGGAAGCCAGCGCTCTTGCCTCCGGCTGATCGCGATCGATGGCATCAGCGGCGCGATAAAGCAAAGAGCGCCCCGCTTCTATTTCGGTTGCCATGTCAGCGATTTTCCCGCGTACGAGCTGCAATCTCGATAGTGTCTCTCCGAATTGCTCACGCTCCGACGTATAGCGGACAGCCTGCTCGAGCGCGCCTTGGGCAATCCCGAGCGCCTGAGCACCGATCAGGACCCGCGTCCAGGTCAGCGAATCGGTGATGTAGCGGTAGCCCTGCGACGGATCACCGATTGCGCGATGTTCAGGGATTTTGCAGTTATCAAAAATTACGTCAGCGGTCGGGCTGCCCTTAATGCCCATCTTGCTTTCGCGGCTTCCAAAGGAGACGCCCTCATCATCCTTGTGAACTGCGAATAGACCAAGCTGCTTCTCGCCGCTCCGCGCAAGGACAGTGTACCAATCCGAACGAGTAGCGTTGGTGATGTAGCGCTTTTGTCCATTCAGCACCCACCCACCATCAACCTTCACTGCGGCCGTCTTGAGCGCAAAAAGGTTAGAGCCACCCGCAGGCTCCGTGAGGCAAATCGAGCCGACCACGTCACCGTCCATAGCCGGTGCGATTACCTCTTTGCGAAGCTCCTCGGATCCATGACGGCTAACCGGGACCAAACCCGCCCAGATTACCATCAAGGTGAGCGATGAAGTTGCGCACACTCGAGCCAGCTCTTCCAGTACCAAAGCCTGCGATAAAACATCACCGCCTTGACCACCGTCGCTCTCGGGAAAAGCAAGCGATACGAGCCCCAACTCCTTAAAAGCAATCAGGCTTTCTTCTGGGAAACGAGCCTCCCTATCATAGGCGGCGGCATGTAATTGTATTTTATTATTTGCGAACCGTCGCAGTACGGCGCGGAATTCTTCAAGGCTCTCAGCGTCCATGGTTTTCCTCCAACTCAATAAGCTCACTTTACATACTGCCTGGATAGTATGCAAACAGATTCTTGACCATGGAGCATTCATGATGTGAACGACAGTCCCGGACGCTGGCCTGTCATCGCGCAATCCCAGGCACGATAGGCAGTGGAAGCGATGCGAGGCGGATATAGGCGTGCTGCTAAAGGCGAACTCAGGATTTCGCGTGCACTAGGCGGGTAGCATCTCTCGCTTCGATAGACGATGTCTTGAGCCCTCGAAACCTCATCAGTGGAGCAACCGATGTGGTACCAGTGGCGTCGGATCGGAACAGTCGGGTTTTGACCCTTTCGCACTGACGCGCGTTGATGATCGGCTCGACGATGAAAATTAACGGACAACGGCACGGAAGCGCACATTGCTGACGTGCGGATTTCGGCCGATCAAAGCAGTCTTTGTCCAGATTTCTTGCGTTGGCTCATATGATTAAAATCGGCGAGGCTGCATGCAACCTCGCCGTATCTGGCCCTTGACTTGCGCGTTCTATTTACGCGTAAAATTCGGGTGCCTTCTTGAAATTCGCCCAGGCGTCAGGGTCATGGCCGGTAACGACCGTCGCATCATGCTTTTCGGCATAGGTGCGGAGCTTCTGAACAGAACGGACCGTGTCAACGGTCGAGGCAAGAAAGCCAGGCAAAGCCTTCTCTTCCCAGTGGTCCAGTGTGTAGGCAGCATCGATCGTCAGGAGAAGCGGTTTGCTGTTTGGCAGGCGCACCAGGAAGGACTGGTGGCCGGGTGCATGACCGGGCGTGAAGATCGTGGTGAGCGTGCCGTCGCCGTACACATCGTAATAATCGTCCTGCGTACCGTTGAGGAACTGCCACTTCAGACCCGGCTTGTCGAAGTCCTTGCGGATATAGCCGCCGCCAGCAAACCAGTCGGGCGTAAAGGCATATTCATATTCAGAGCGCTGCACGATGTGGGTCGCATTGGGGAAGCGACCGATCGCGCCGGTATGGTCGAGATGCAGGTGGGACTGCACGACGTATTTCACATCGGCCGGATCGAAACCGAGCGCCTTGATCTGGTCAACGCAGCCCATGTTCTTATCCAGAACCGGCCAATAGACATCGCAGATACCGCCCCAGTGACCGCGCGGGTCGGTCGCGACTTCGATCGCATTGCCACCGTCGATGACGGTGTGCCCATCGGGATGGGTAATCAGGAAAAATGGGACTGGAATCTCATAGTCCGCACCATTGCCCTGGTTCATCTTGATGTTGTGTACCTTGCATTTCAGGGTACCTGACTGAAGCATATAAAGTCTGATATCGGTCACTCGTTTTCCTCCCTTGGGACTGAAGATGTTGGTGTAAGAAATGGATCAGAAAGCTTCGCGATAGAGCGCGAGTGCATCCTCTTCGCGGACTTCGACCGGATTGTTGATCAGCAGGCGGCTCTGCTTCATGGCGTCGGAAGCAAGAATTGCCAGGGTGTTGTCCGTCACGCCGACATCACGAAGGCGCCGCGGCGCACCGCTTTCATCCATCAGTTTTTCCATATGCCGGACAAAGGCGTCCGAACGCATCGCCGTATCACCCTCGCCCGGCACGCCGAGCACATCGGCAAGCTCGGCATAAAGCGACGCCGCAGCCTTGGCGTTGAAACGCAGCACTGGTCCCAGCATCAGGGCGTTGGAAAGGCCATGCGGTACGTGGTAGTGGCCACCCAGCGGATAAGCGAGCGCGTGAACGGCAGCCACCGGCGAATTGGCGAAAGCCTGACCTGCCAATGTTGCCCCCAACAGCATGCCTTCACGGGCTTTGCGATCGGTCCCATCCTTGCAGGCGGCGATCAGGTTTGCGCCAAGCAGGCGTAACGCCTCACGCGCCAGAGCATCTGATAGCGGGTTCTTTTTGTGTTTGCTGGTGTAAGCCTCAATCGCGTGCACCATGGCGTCGATACCGGTAGCCGCGGTATGAACCTGCGGCAGACCCACAGTCAGTTCCGCATCGAGAAGAACGAAATCGGCGTAAAGCTGCGGAGAAACGACACCCATCTTGGTGGTTTCACCTGTGGTGATGATCGAGATGTTGGTCACTTCCGAACCGGTTCCAGCCGTGGTCGGCACCAACACCAGCGGCAGACGCGATCCCTTGACGTTGCCGATGCCGTACATGTCTGCAAGCGTCTGGTCGGACACCAGAAGAACCGCTACCAGCTTGGCGATATCGAGCGAGGAGCCCCCGCCAAGACCGATGACGATATCGACCCCGATCTGCCTTGCGGACTCGACGCAGTCGGCAACGATGTGCTCTGGCGGATCAGCAACGACCTTGTCGAAGATCGTGACGCTGAAGCCGCTAGCGGTCAGAGCGTCGGCAATCGGTTTGATGAGGCCAGCCTTGATGAGACCTGCATCGGTAATGAGAAGTGCCTTGCGCGCCTGGAACCTGCCGGAAAGAATCTCTCCGAGGCGCTGAGCACCCCCCCAAGCAACCTGCATGGAGGGAACGGTGCGGAATTCGAAAGGGTTGATGGTCATTTGATCCTCCCAGCGTGATCTCAGCCGATTGCCGAGCACAGGTATTTGATTTCCAGATATTCATCGATGCCGTAGTGAGAGCCTTCGCGGCCCAGGCCGGACTGCTTCATGCCACCGAATGGTGCGACTTCATTGGAGATGAGGCCGGTATTGTGGCCCACCATGCCGTATTCGAGCGCTTCTGCGACACGCCATGTCCGGCGGACATTCTCGGTGTAGAAATAGGCCGCCAGACCAAACTCGGTGTCGTTCGCCATGGCAACGGCTTCTTCTTCCGTTTCAAACCGGAAAAGTGGGGCGACCGGTCCAAAGGTTTCCTCACGGGCAACCTTCATTGCCTGCGTTGCACCTGTCAGCACCGTGGGTTCGTAGAATGTCCCGCCAAGCGCATGGCGCTTTCCGCCGGTAACGACCTTCGCCCCTTTTCCAAGGGCGTCAGCAACATGATC
>NZ_QLNF01000033.1:0-22004 GCF_003261015.1 Agrobacterium sp. MS2
TTCCGATCCGTCGGCAGTCTGCAACAATTTGTCCCCGTGTTTTCAGCGGTTAGAAATCATTTCGTCCCCTCGCACCAGAAGCACTCAGCCCTTGCCACCCACATTCATCGGATCCGCGCCATGGCGCACTGGAAGGCCGTGACCGGCGCAACTGCCTGAGTTTAACTGAGAGCGCTTCGCCCGGCCTCAGTCGAACAACGTGACAACGCCAACTCGCCGGGTGCCCGAGAGTTCCGCGCAATTTACGGGAGATAAATGCGCTCCGCGCCGTTCGCTTGGGGTTGGCTGGCCGCCGGGAAAATATGGCGTGCTGCGACAGCGAAGCTAGGTCTGCTTATCATGTAGTGCGGTTCTTATCGTGCGGCCCCGTGCCACCCCGATGATCGCGCCGATCATACCGCCGATCACAATACCCCCAGAGCCCCCGGCAAGAATGGCAATGACCGCGTAGACAATCCTTGCTCCAATTCCGCTAGCGTCACTCATCCAGAAGCTCGCCGCGAGCGCAATGGCGGCGCCGGCGACACCGAAGACGATTCCGAAGCCTGTGACCGCTTCCGATGGTTCAAAAATCCGGACGCGATCGCGAGCGATGCCGTCGGCCATGACAGTATTTTGATCTCGTGGTTCCTTCATTTCAGCTCTCCGCGATGCGTTTGCTCATTCAAAGGTCTGTCGTCCCTGTTGAAAATGATCCTCTGGGCATCTCCCTCGGGATCATCGTATTGTCCGCTGCGCAGCGACCAGAAAAAGGCGATCAGTCCCGCTCCTCCCATTAGGATCGCTACCGGTATCAGGAAAGTGAGCGCGCTCATCTTACACCATGGCCGGTTCGAAGCCCGTCGTCCGTTCATCGGTTCTGCGCGTCGTTCGCAGCCTCATGGCATTCCCGACAACACTCAATGACGAGATCGACATTGCGATCGCGGCAATCAAAGGGGTCACATTGCCAGACAGGGCGATCGGTATGCTCAGTGCATTGTAAGCCACCGCGATGCCGAGATTTTGTCGGATGATCTGCATCGTTTGTTTGGCGGTGGACAAAGCCTCCGTCACTCCACGGAGATCATCCCGCATCAAGACAAAGTCAGCCGCCGATCGGCTGATATCGGAGGCTGTGCCCGGAGCCATGGACGAATTGGCGGCGGTTAATGCGCCTGCATCATTGACGCCATCTCCGATCATTAGGACTGTTCGACCTGAACTTCGCAGCGACTGCACGAACTCGATTTTTTCCAATGGGCTGGTTTCCGAAGTAAATATGTCAACTCCCGTCCGTCCTGCAATTCTTGCGACGGCGCCATCGCTGTCGCCGGACAGTATCTGTACGAAAAGCCCCTGACGCCTCAGGTCACTAATGGTTTCAAGTGCACCTACGCGCAAGCGATCCGTAAACGTAAAAGAGAGGATAGATGCTCCGTCCCTCGACAACACTGTGCCATGATCGCCTATGGCACCTGAATGGGTAGCCCAAGCCTCGCTTCCAAGCCGATAGACTTCGCCTGCCATTTGGCCTTCCATGCCGCGGCCGGGAATCTCCCTGACACAGGTCAAGAGGGGAAGCTTTTGGTCTTCGCTCTTGAGCATGGCAGTGATCGATCGTGCCAAAGGGTGGTTAGAATGCCGTGCCAGCGCCGCGGCTATTGCTAAGGCTGGTTTGTCGATATCTGGTATGTGGTTCGGCTTTGGCTCACCTGCCGTGAGCGTGCCGGTTTTGTCAAATACGACCGTGTCGATCTCCACGAGCCGCTCGAGAGCCGTTCCTTCTTTGACAACAATGCCATGCTCGAACAGGCGTTTTGCGGCCATTACGTGCGCCATCGGCACAGCCAAGCCCAAAGCACACGGGCAGGTGATAATCAAAACGGAGATCGCAATACTCAGCGCGAGGTGGAAGTCACCCGAGACGATCCACCAGAGAACAAGCGCAGCCGCTGAAAGGCTATGGACAACGGGCGCATAGAGACGAGCCGCCCTATCGGCAATCCCGCTATAGCTCGAACTGCTGTTTTCCATCCCTTCAACAACACGCGTCAATTCGGCAAGACTCGACGTCTCAGGACTCGCGGTTGCTTCGACAATCAACGGGTCGCCGGTGTTTAATCCGCCGGCATGGACCGTTCCTCCCGGGCCGAGCAGTGCGAGGCGGCTTTCTCCGGTCATAATAGACCGATCAATCTCTGCGACACCCTGGCGGACCACCCCGTCGACTGGCACACGATCACCGCGGGCCACCACTAACAGTGTTCCAGCCTCTACCGCTTCCAGAGGCAGATAGTCGAATGACCCGTCCGCTTTTAGGATGGTGGCACCTTTTGGCATCAGGCGAGACAAGGCGGAAGCCGCCGATCTGGCCTTGCTGCGCATAAAATGTTCCAGAGTTCGGCCGACGAGAAGAACGAATAGCAAGGAGGTTGCGGCCTCAAAGTAGGCCCTGGATGCGCCCGTCGCAGCGTCGTACAAGCTGAGTGCGAATGTCAGCAGAACGCCGATGGTTACGGGCACATCCATGTTGACCCGACGATGCCGCAGAGCCTTCCAAGCGGATCTGTAGTAGGTCGCTCCGGAATAGAAGATGGCCGGCATGGCGAGAAGTGCTGACAATAAATGCAGCGTTACTGCCGTAGCGTGGTCGGCTCCCGACCAGACAGAGACGGAAAGAACCATGATATTCATGGAGCAAAAGCCAGCTACGGCCAAAGCACGCAGCAAGTGCCCCATGGCTTGATCGGTCTGGCCGAATTCATCCGACGAGATGAAAGCCGGGTATCCTAGCCCGCCCATTTCGCCGAGAAAGTCCGGTGGCAGGTTGCCGGGGGTCCTCCAGTTTATCGTAATACGCTTCGTCGTTAGGTTCGCCCGCGCGAGTTCGACGCCCGGTAAAGCGATAAGCCGCGACTCAAGGGCGACGACGCATGCGCCGCATCGCATATCTGGACTGAATAGTATGGTCTGACGTAAACCGTCACCAAGATCCCGGCTCGCCAGAGCAATTTCCTCAGCGCTGCCTGAGCAGCGATCTTCTCGCCCCGAAAACTGCGACAAAGCCATGGATGAACAGCACGTCATCGTGCTTCACCGCATTGCTTTGTAGGCGTGCCAGGTCGCATGGCCGAGCAATGGAAAAACAACGATCAGACCGAGGAAGCCCGTCGCCACGCTGGCGAGAAACAGCGCTAGGACTATGGCACCCCATACAAGCATGGGTGCCAGATTATTCCAAACGAGTGCAGCGCTCAGACCCATTGCCGTAAAAGCATCCACCCGTTCGTCGAGCAACATCGGTATTGAGAAGACCCCGATCGCAAAAGCGAAGCCCGCGAACAATCCTCCGACGACCAGTCCTACAAGCAGCATCGCCCATCCGGTGGGTGTCGCAAAGAGCAAATGAGCGATGCCGTCGAGCCCGGGAAACGGGTTTACGCCGAAGAAAAGCGCGTAAATGATGACCGCAGCCCGCATCCATAACAGCATCAGCATGCAGAGAAGCATTCCTGTGAAGAAAACCTGCGCGCCGGCTCGAGGCTGCACGCCGACCATCTTCGCCAGGGAAACAGGTTTCTTTTCAGCGAGGTTCCGGCTCTTGAGATAGAGACCGGTCGCAAAAAACGGCGCGACGATCAATAGCCCGGAAAGGACTGGAAAGAGCAAATAATCCCGACCATATCTCACCAAAATCCACACAGAGATCGCAGAGAGCGCAAAGACGGCAACACCGTAAGCCAAACTCGGCAAAGGCTGCGTTACCATGTCGCTCCAGCCACGTTTCAACCAGATGAGGGGCGTAGAGAAGGGGAGGTGACGCTGTAATTGCGGATTCTGGGTCTCTTCGATACCCGATAGTTCGCCGATATAACGAACGGTCTTTTCGTCTTGCATCATCCCGCTCTCCCTGAGCCTAGCAAGATGGCGAAGCGGCACGGAATTCTCCCGGCCTATCGCCTCTTTCTTTTGAATGTTTAAGACATTGCGGCTGGCTATTGACTGCGACATACAAAAGATGGGCATTGGCGCCGAGGAAAACTGCGGCGGCCAAGGAAACCCATATCCACATCGACGTTCTCCGCTTGACTTCGGCTGTCATGGCTTTTCCGTCCCGAGGGAGTTGACGTAAAGCGCCAGGATCTTGATCTTCGCGTGCGTCAGGCGTTCATCCCATGTCGGCATATGACCTTGCCGCCCACCATGTATAGTCTGGATAATCCTTTCCATCGTGCCGCCGTATATCCACCGATCGTCGGTAAGATTTGGCGCTCCGACATCCTGATTTCCCTTGGCGTTCTGGCCGTGACAGGCAGCGCATGTCGTCAGGAAAACCTCACGGCCCGCATCGATCTGACCAACGTTCTGCGCTGTGGAATATTCTGGGTGGCTTAGGGAATACACATAGGCTGAGACATCGGCGACCTGTTTGCGGTCCAGCATCTCATCGGCGCCGAAGGACGGCATCTGGGAAACCCGACTGCTCGTATGTCTCGAATTGACGCCTATGGTCATCGTCTCTTCGATTTTCTCGGGACTGCCGCCCCATAGCCAGTCATCATCGGTGAGGTCCGGATAATTTAGCCCTCCACGGCCGTCACGGCCATGACAGGCGGCGCAGTTGTCGCCGAACAGCTGATGGCCGCTCGACTTCACCTTTGCCATCAAAGCTTCATCGGCTCTAATCTCGGCGTAAGGGAGAGTTTCGATCCGATCGATCCATGATGCGCGGGCATTTGCGGATGCCACTATTTTCTGTTCAACAACCTGTTTCTGATCACTGCCGATAAGACCTTTGGTAAAGGTCGAACCCAGAGGAAACGCAGGCTCCAGTAACCACCACAGCGCCGCGAAAAGGTGCGTTACGATGAGGAATAGCAAGATCCCGCGCGGAATGGGGGTATCGAGCTCACGGATACCGTTCCAGATATGGCCGGTCGTCTTTCTGCCGGTGACACGATCGATTTCTTCTACTTCCATGGCGCATCATCCTTCGCGAAAATTTCCGTCTCCGCTTTTTTGAACTTCGCCCGATTTGATGGCCAGAACGTGTAGATGATGACGGCAATCGAGAACGCAAAAAGATAAAGTAGACCCCATACCTTCGAGAGCTCCAACATGGATTCGTGCGTAAATTCCATCCGTCCCTCCCTAGTTAGTTGGATCTGGCGCCTTCTCGGGCGCGTTCGTGTGTTCGTAAGCTGCTTTCGTCAGGCGTCCCGTAATTTGGAGGTAGGCCACCAAGGCATCCATTTCGGTGACGTTTGTTTTGACGCCATCGAATGCAGATATTTCTGTTGCCTCACCATAGCGCTCCGTCACCCCTGACGCCTGATCGCTATCCGGGTTTGCCTGTCCGCGCGCATCCGACACAGCGTTGGCGATCATTTCGTCGGTATAGGGGACGCCGACGGCACGTAGTGCGCTCAAATGTTCAGGGAGGGACGAGAGGTCAAGCTCCGTGGTGGCCAGGAAAGGATAGGCGGGCATGTTCGATTCAGGCGTTACCTCGCGCGGGTTGGTAAGATGGGAGACATGCCAGAGGTCAGAATACTTGCCGCCGATACGGGCCAGGTCCGGACCCGTGCGCTTTGATCCCCAAAGCATCGGGTGGTCATGTTTAGACTCCACTGCCAAGGAATACGGCCCGTAGCGCTCCACCTCGTCCTGCAGCGTTCTGATCATCTGACTGTGACAGGCATAACAGCCTTCCCGGACATAGATGTTACGACCGGCCACCTCGAGAGGGGTATAAACCCTCATGTCCGGGGCATCCTCAACCGTCTCATGGATCGTGAAGAGCGGCGCTATCTCGACTATGCCGCCGACACTCGCGGCGAGGACGATTGCCAGCATGAAGCCGACGGCCGAACGTTCAAGCTTTCTATGCATCAATTCCGACATGGCTTCACTCCGCTGGCGATGCGATGGTTTCTTCAAAAGCGCCGGCGGGGAGCGGCCTGTCGGGTTCAAGGGGCAGGAGAGCCGGCGCCCTTCGCACAGTCATCCAAACATTGTAGCTGGCAACGATCGCACCGAGCAGGAATAGAAGTCCGCCAAACGCCCTCGCAATGTAGTACGGATACATGGCCAGAAGCGTATCCACGAAGGAGTAGACCAGGGTGTTGTCGCCCGAGTAGGTGCGCCACATCAGGCCCTGAACAATGCCTGAGTTCCACATTGCGAAGACGTAGATGAGCGTACCGATCAGTGCCAACCAGAAATGTACCTCGACAAGTGTCGAAGAATACATGCGCTCGCGCTTCCAGATCGAGGGGACGAGTGTGTAAAGCGCGCCAAAGGTAATCATCGCCACCCATCCGAGAGCGCCGGCATGCACATGGCCGACAGTCCAGTCCGTGTAGTGGGACAAGGAGTTCACAGGCCTGATCGCCAGGAAAGAACCTTCAAACGTCGACAAACCGTAGAAGAAGGCGGCCATCATCATAAACCGCAAAGTCGCGTCATCGCGCACCTTATGCCAGGCCCCATTGAGCGTCAGCAAGGCGTTCCCGGCAGATGCCCAGGACGGCACCAGAAGCATGACGGAAAAAGTCATGCCCAGGTTCTGCACCCAAAGCGGCATAGCCGTGTAGTGAAGGTGGTGTGATCCTGCCCACATATAAAAGAACGTGATTCCCCAAAAGCTCAGGATGGAAAGCCGATAGGAGAAGATCGGTCTTTGCGCCCGAATGGGGAGATAATAATAGAGCATCCCGAGAAAGCCGGCTGTCAGGAAGAAAGCAACGGCATTGTGCCCGTACCACCACTGCACCATTGCATCCTGCACGCCCGCCCAGATCGTATAGCTTTTGGCATGGCCGAGAGACACGGGCACGGCGAGGTTGTTGATGATGTGCAGGATCGCGACAACGATTATGAACGCCATGAAATACCAGTTGGCGACATAGATGTGTGGCTCTTTTCTGCGCGCGAGCGTTCGCACATAGAGAAAGAAGTAGGTGACCCAGACCACCACGAGCCAAATGTCGGCATACCACTCGGCTTCGGCATATTCCTTCGACTGGGTGACACCCATGAAATAGCCGGAAATCGCGATAAGACAAAAGAGGTTGTAGCCGAAAATCACGAACCAGGGCGAAAACTGATCGGCGAGCCGGGCGCGCGACGTTCTTTGGACAACGTGAAATGAGGTCGCGATCAGCGCATTGCCACCGAAGCCAAAAATAACGCCTGATGTGTGGGCGGGTCGGATCCGGCCGAAGCTTGACCAGCCCATCTCGAAATTCAAACTGGGCCATGCGAGCTGCGCGGCCGCCCAAACACCGATGAACATTCCGAAAATTGCCCATGCCAAGGTCAATACGACGCCAACCTTTATAGGATCGTCATAATATGAACCGAAGCGTTCAGGTGATGGCTCTTTCGAAAATGCCTGGGATAGGACCACCCAGAGGAGCACGGCGCTGTACAGGACTACCATCGCGCCGTGAACGCCGATCGGATCAAACCGGCCGATTGCGGCCATCGTAATGCCAACTATGATCAAAAGAATTAGAACAATTGCGGCGAGTTCCCTCTCGCCCGAGGTAAGTTGTCCCATCGAATACCTCCCCCAAATCTGGGGGCAAACGTGCCACGGCCTAAAAGGTTCCACAACAGTCGAGGATTTTTTTACATGCCCCTCAACGTGTGGGCCGGCGGAGACGATCTATCGCGGGCTGTATCTCACTGGGGTCGCAAGTGTCATTCGCTGTCCAAATATTCTTGGAACATACCAATCAAGCAAGCGGTAAAAATTTTTTGAGGTGGTTGCGTCAAGGATGACAAACACTGCCAGGAAAGTATTGGGGGAACACTTTCGCCCACGTCGGCGGGCGGCGGACCAGACCCAACGTGCTTTGACGCAACCTCTCACATTAAGACACGTCAGCTTTTAATTAACAATAAATCAGGAAAAGACACTGCGACTATTCTCGTGGCGAATTGATGCTTCAGCTTTGCCAGGGCGTCTGGCTACTTTTCCGTTCTGCTAGCCTTGGAGGTCTGAGTGTTCGCTTTGTTAACCTCGTGGGCAGCTGCATTCTTTTTGATGCAGCACAAAGTACCGTCCAACCCTTTCGAGTATTGATGAGTGAAAGGCCAGATATCCATGGTCCTACACGCAGCCGGCTTTGCCGGCGGAACGAAAGATAGGAAAATGACCAGCTTGAAGATTGCAGTGCTCGCGCTAACCTTGGGACTTACAACCGGTTTGCCTGCGATGGCCCATGTTTCTCTCGAAACCGGTACGGCGAAGATCGGCGCAAACTACAAGGCGGTGTTGGTTTCCGCGCAGAAGTGAGCCGGTGGGGGTGCGGATAAAAAGTTGGACTGTTTTAAATGCTCAGGCCGAGGCTCTTACGATATTCGACCGGGCTGAGTGATCCCAGTGATATTTTGATGCGCGTTTCATTGTACCATCGGATGTAGGCGTCCACCTCTGCCACGAACTGCTCGATCGTGATGACCTTCCAATCTCGTGGATAGAAGAGCTCGGTTTTCAACCGACCGAAGAACCCTTCGCACGCGGCGTTGTCTTGCGAGCAACCCTTTCGAGACATCGAGCGAACCAGTCTTGCTTCGCTGATACGGGTTAACCAGCCGGGCCATCGATAATGGGCTCCGCGATCAGAATGGATGATTGGCCGTTCCTCGCCGTTGGCGACGGTTCCGATGGCTGCATCCAGCATGGTGTTGACGAGACCTGCATCCGGTTGGGTTCCGATGGACCAGCTGATGACCATGCCGTCAAAGCAGTCGATGATGGGCGAAAGGTACACCTTGCCTGCTGGGATCTGGAACTCGGTGATGTCTGTCAGCCACTTCACGTTCGGCGCTTCTGCAGGGAAGTCGCGATTGATCAGGTTCTCGGGCGCTGGACTGATCTCTCCCAGATAGGATCCAAACCGCCGTCGACGCGGCCTGGCAACGACCAGCTGCTCCTGCTTCATCAATCGCTGGACAACCTTTTCCGAGATTACCACGCTTTGTCTGGCCAGCGACGCCTGCAGTCGTCGATAACCGTAGCAACGACGGTTCGTTTCAAAGATCTCAGCTAGGCTGTGGCGGACGGCGGCATACTTGTCTGCCAGGCACATGCGGGCGCGATGGTAGAAGTAGGAGCTGCGGGCAATCCGAAGCTGGGCAAGCAGCTCTGGCAAGCGATAAACTTCCTTAAGGGCGTCAATCAGTTGGGTCTTCTCCCGATTACTCAGGATCTGCAGATCGACGCCCAGATCTTTTTTTAGGAGTTCGTTGGCCTTCTTCAGGAGATCATGTTCGAGTTGTAACTGGTGGACATCACGCTGGAGGGCTTCAAGCTGTCGCTCGAGCTCTTCACGTTCAGGCAGCTTGGGGTTGGATTTGCGGCGTTTCATGGATGACGGGGCCTCACGATCGAGAAGCTGATCTTTCCAGCTGTACAATGTAGGCCTTGAGACGCCCAGTCGGTCAGCTACCTGTTGAGCGGTTTCATCTCCACTGCATAGCCCAATGACGCCTGCTTGCCGGACATCCTCGCAATAGCCAGGATGCCACGATCGACCGGCCATCGATGTCCGTGTCTCCGGAAAGGCCTCGCGAACCCATGCAGTCAGTGTCCCTCGTCCGGGATAGCCGAGCGCCCTCATCGTCGCAGAGATGCAACGATCATGGGTGCGAAAGTGCTCAAGTGCCGCCTGCCTCTGAGCCTGTGAATATTTTGGCGCTCGCGCTACCGGCTGAGTACGCAGGTCGAGATGCTGTAGGTACTCGCGGTACCAGCCCCTCAGCGCATTCTTGGTGGGATATCCCAGCTGGCGAATGGTCGCGTTAAGCCGCTTGCCAAGCCGGATATAGAGCTCAACCGCTCGAAGTCTGTCTGCGTAGGAATACATGAACTACCTCCTTGGTGGTCCACGTTTTCGTCCGCACCCCCTTATGCGCCTAACCGGCTCACTTCTGCGTGGAAACCAACACGCTGTTCCTCGCAATTGGAAAACGGCCGGGCCCTCGAGACGGTCATCAGCTCTCGATGCAATATGCAGGCTGGGAATTTTCCCTTCTTTTGCACCGTGAATGGGAGCGTTACGAAGAAACGGTGACGTCCGCGAGCGTGAGCTTTACGACGCATCCGCCTGCACGAGACCGTGTGCAAGACTTGCGCAGCACGCTTCGCCGGTACACGGGTTTGCCTGAAGCATCCAATGCATTTTCCGCCGCTGAAGCCTTTGCAACGGTATTCAGTGGAATTGTAAACTCGATGTTCTCCGAAGAGTTTCGACAGGGCGCGGCTCGGCGTGATGAATTGAGGGCCAATAAACTTGTCGCCCTGGCGCAGATGTGTTCCGCTGGGTCGGTCCCTGACTATTCGCGGTTTGTGCCTGAAGCGATGGACCTGTTGCAGCAGGTGGAAGGCTGGACGCTTCTCCAGCACGTTTGCGACGCAACTGCACCTTTACGCGATGAAGTAGCGAGGGATTTTGAGAATTTGCAGGTTGCAAAGCTGATCTGGCGCGCCTGCGAAGGCTTGGAAGAGCCTTTGTACTCGGTATTCAAGAGGGTGACAGCACTTCCAGACCTGTTTTGAGCCATCGACTTCTCACTGTCGATTGATCAAGGACTTTATCTCGTATTTTCAGCACCGTAGATTTAGGTGGCTAACGGGCCGCAGGTTCAGATCCGTTCAAGGCGTAACTTCCCCTTCTTGACTCAAAATTGTCATTCTACATGGACAACCTGTTGAGCCTCCCCGGGCTACCCTTCGAAGAGGTGGCATTGGTTGCTCCCTCAACCCTTTTGTTCGAATTGGGCTGATACCTACGATCGCGATGTCATCCAAACGCCGACCAGCGTCACCGCAAGTCCCATGAACATCGCGATCGTTAGAGGTTCTGAAAATAGTGCCCAGGCCCATAGCATCGTCACCGGTGGGCTGAGATAGATAGCAGCGCTGACCTTGGCCACCGGGAACAGCCGCAGGCTGGTGTAATAGACGGCGTAAGCAAGGAAGGTTGCGATCAACACGAGCCAGATTATCCCGAGCGCAAACTCGACGGTCATCGGCGGCGTAAGGCCCCCCTGCGTCGCCGCACATGCCCCGAACAGGACCGATCCGGTCAAGGTTTGAATGCAAAGGATCTGATGGATAGCAATTGTCTGATGTCGACGTCTCCTATGCAGCACCGAGGCGACCGCAAAGATGAGCATCGACCCCACAGTCACGCCGTATGCCCAAAGCGGAGCCGAACCGATACTGAGGCTGTCGATGGACACGATGAGAACGCCGACGACGGCGATGGCTGTGCCTATCCACTGCCTTGGTGACAGGCGCTCCCCGAGAACGGGTTGGGATAGGGCGGCGATCGCGAGCGGCAGGAGGTCGGAGATCAATGCAACGAGACCCGTGGGAACCCTCTGCTCGATCGCGAGCGCAAAGCCACCGAGGTAAAGGAAAACAGACATGATGCCGAAGAGGGCCTGATCCCGGATCACCCTCAAAGACAGACTTGGTCCGATCGAAAGTGCAAAGGGAAGCAGGATCAGACCCGACAGGAGCGTCCGCCAAAACAGGAGAAGCATGACGCTGGCTTGCTCATTCGCGTAACGGATGCCGACGAAACCCGAACTCCAGCCGAGGATCAGCAGTGTCGCCAAAAAGGGCCAGAGCAGAGGGTGCCGTTTCGGCGCTGCGGAAGTGGGAAAAATGTTGGCCATGGCGCCCTCTGGGTATCTTTACGCGGGAATCGTAGGGCCATCTCTCGCAAAGCGCACATGACAAATATCGATGATGCGATGACATGTCTGAAATTTGTGTCATCTCAAAAGCCAATTGTGGTAGGGTAGTTTGCGAACAAATCGAGCGGAGAGGGCGTTGAAGGAAGTCAACGGACGCAGACTGGAGATCGACTCATTGCGGGCGCTTTCGGCGATCCGAAAACATGGCGGCATCACCAAGGCGGCTGTCGTGTTGGGGCTTTCACAGTCTGCGGTGAGCCACAAGATCAAGCGGCTGGAGATCAGCCTCGATTGCGAACTGCTCGGCCGCAAGCCCGGGGGGCCAATATTCACCGCCGCCGGAGAAGACCTTCTCGATTACGCCCGCCGTATTCTGGAGTTGCATGACGAAGCCTTGCTCAGCCTCTCGAAGACGCCACTGGCAGGACGGTTGGCGCTTGGCCTGACCGAGGATACGGCCTGCACCGATCTCGCCCGCATCCTGGGCCGGTTTCGGCGGCTACACCCCAACGTCACCGTTCGCACGAAAGTCCGCATGAGCTTGGTCCTGCGCGCCATGCTCGAACGGGGTGAGCTCGACGCCGCGATCATCCAGGTCTTCAGCCATGAGGTCCGCCCAACGGACATCGTGCTGTTTAGGGAGCAACTGCAATGGGTCAAGCATCCAGAGCTGGTGCTGGCGGTCGACCGCCCGATCCCATTCTTGTCGTTCGATGACGAATGCTTTTACCGACAGTGGGCGCTCGACATCGGCCAGGACGACGCGGTGCTTGAGACAGTCTTCGAATGTTCGAGTGCCGCGGGGATCGTCTCCGGCGTCAACGCGGCCATGGGCGTCCTGTTGAGCGATCGGCATATCCGCGGCGAGATGAAAATCATGACAGAACGGCTTCCGCAGCCGCCCGCATTAGCCTACATAGTGCGTCGAGCGCGTAAATTGAGGAATGCCGCCTTGGACAGCCTCGTGGCCGAGATCAAGAGGGATACAACTCGACAGGGCGGATTGGCGCTTGCGAGTTGATCTCCGCGAGATGTTTTCATGGTTCGCAATTCCTATCTCAGGCGCGGCCCTCGGCGGGGTTAATTTGAGGATCGTTTCACATATGGCAAGGTGAACTTTCCCACTCTAGCGAGACGTAGCTAAGAGGCCCGGTAAGAACAGACCGGCACCCTCGTTACTACTTATTCATCAGAACCGCTTTTTAGTTGGCGGCGCGGTTTCGGTATTCGAGGGGATGCCAGGAGAACGTATCCGGCCCTTCTGAACGAATATAGCCAACGCCGGGGAAGGAGATATGCGGGGCCGCCACAAGTTTGCGATGTTGAGCGAAATCTTCGAAAGCTTCCTTTCGAGCTAAAGCGGCCTCTTGAGGTTTGACATCATAAAGAATTGTTACGTTCGGGTCTGGAAACTGCACGGCCGCAACGTGGATCACGTCGCCAATGAAAGTGATGGATTTTTCTCTGCTTGAGACGATAAAAAAGGCGCTGCCCGGTGTATGCCCGGGGTGAAGAGACGCCCGCACGCCCGGCAGGATCGTTTCGCCGTCTCCAAAGGTTTTCACCTTGCCGAGCCGCTCATAGACACCGATCGTTTTTGCTGCTTCGTCAAAATAACTCTCAGGATATACTGCCTTCTTTGCGTTCGACGAGTCGAGGAAGAAGCTCAGATCCGGCGCGCCGACGTGCACGGTGGCATTGCGAAACGCGGGTTGACCATTTCGCACCAGACCGCCGGTGTGATCGGTGTGGATGTGTGTAATGAGTATGTCAGAGATGTCATCAGCTTTGACGCCTACACTTGCAAGGCTGTCCAGTAGTTTTCCGCCATTCCCCGGACCAAACAAATCACCGGAGCCGGTATCCACAAGAATGTTTTTGCCTGGGCTCTGGTTCAGAAATGCGTTGATGGATGCTTCAACAGGGTTCGCCAGGAATGCCTTATCAAGCAGCTCCGTGGTATGGGACTGCGACGTGCCGGTCAGCAGCTTGTACAGGTCCTGGGGCACAGTTCCATCTGAAAGAGCAGTGATACGGAAATCTCCCAGGGGAAAACTATAACTGTCTGTAACCTGCTGATAGTTTGCAATAGCAGTTACGTTCTCTCCGGCAAACACAGGAGCAGATAATGCTGCGGCGAATGCTGCAGCGGCGAAAATCACGGGCATTTTTATGCGCATCGGTTTATTTCTCTCAACGTGGCTGTCGAATTGATGACGTCGAATTGGACGACCGACACCATGTGCATGTGTTGACTTATTGCGCCGAGACCGGGAGTCGTCCGCGGCGTCAACACCGGGTCATTTGGTGGGGCCGTTCGGAATATTTGACAGATCCGGGCAGGACGCCAATCAGAACCGGCGATGCGACCTATCGCTGTAAATGATCATAGAGGATCACCGGACTCAGGATGTACCTGCAGATGAGTCAGCCACGATGGTTCGCAGCCATTGGTGCGCCGGATCCGACGTCATGCGAGGATGCCAGAAATACTTAAGAGCAAACTCGCCGAGTTCGATTGGCGGCTTGAACAGATCAAGGCTATGCGAAAAGCGCTCCAGCAGGCGCTTTGGCAGCGTGCAAAGGCAGTCCGTTCCGGCGACAAGCAGGGGCGCGAGCGCGTACCTTTGCACCGAAACAGAAACTCTTCGACTTTTACCGTGCTCAGCCAGAACCTCATCGATCACGCCTGAAAACATTCCCCCGTTGGACGAGATTAATAGATGCTCATGGGCGCAAAACTCGTCGAAAGACAATGGTCCTCGGCCACGCGGATGACCTATTCGCTGGGCGGTCACGAGCTCGTCGGTGAATAGCCTACGGCCGATCAGGTCCAGAGGTGCATCGTTTGCAGCGCCGATATAAAGGTCAACATCGCCGCTCTCTAACTGCCGTCCTATGTGGCCCCGATCCGGAAAAACAAATCTGATGTTGATACCGGGAGCCTGCTTGTGAACGAGCGAAAGAAGCTCGGGAGCGACGATGGCCGCGGGATTGTCGGATGCCGCGATCGTGAACATCCGATCGCTTGAGGCTGGATCGAAAATATATGCCTTTCGCCCGAACTGCTTGAGACGTTCAATGAGTTGATCAAGCTCGGGTTTGAGCGCCAGCGCATGGGGCGTTGCGACAATGCCCCTCCCGGTCGAAGCTGGAGTAAACAGCGGGTCGTTCAATAGATGCCGGAGCTTGTTGAGACGACCCGACAGTGCAGACTGCGTGATGTTCAATTTTGCTGCAGCGCGTGTCACATTCTCTTCTTGCAACAACGCATCCAGTGCAAGGAGGAGGGCGATCTCCAATTGTCCGACGCGGTGTACCAAGAGCAGGCTCCTAAACTTCTATGTGATCACGTCCAAAAATAGCCAGGGTGTGAAGACGGTGGTAGCCAACCGCGGTCATCAAACCACTTGGATCGGCGCCTGCATCTCACCGCCTGCCACAGCGAGGTAAGCGAGACACATGCGTTTCATCTCATCACGAATGGCGTCCTGGTCCGAAGGTGGCAGGTTGCGTTCGAAGACATTCCTGACCGTTCCGAAGATGACGGATAGAAGTGTCAAGTTGACGAGACTGATATCGCTGTAGCGAGCATTTGGGGCGCTTAACAGCATCGCCTTGGTCGCGGCATCCATGCGTCTTGCGAACGCATCAATCAACGCCTCATTGTCCAACTCGACCGCAGAGCTGTAGAGCGCGCGCGTAACATCACTGCGCTCCATTTTTGCTTCCCAGTACGCGGTAATGAGCGCCTCGACCATTTCAGCGGTCAACCGGCCATGAAGCTTGCGGCAGGTCATTTCCACTCGCTCTGCCAAACTGTCCAGGTAGCGTTCGTTGAGCGCGTAGAGCAAGGACTGCTTGTGCGGGAAGTATTGGTACATGGTGCCGACCGAGACCCCGGCGCGCTCGGCGACCCGCGTGGTCGTCAGACGATGTGTTCCCTCCTTGATCAAAACCTGAATGGTGGCTTCGAAAATCGCATCGATTGTCGAGCTGGAACGGGCTTGACGCGGCGTTTTGCGGGCTTTGAGATGACGTGGTGGGGAGACGTCCATATGCGAATCCAAAAGGCGAATGATTCTTCATATATTTAGCCGTGCATGCTCCCAATATGCAAAGGTGATTTATGATGGATAGAACGAAAATCGCGCTTGTGACGGGCGCCAATAAAGGCATCGGCTTTGAGATCGCACGGCAACTTGCGCAAGCCGGTGTCATGGTGTTGATGAGCGCCCGCGACAGGGCGCGGGGATGGGCCGCGGCGGATGAACTGGAGCGAGGCGGCCTCGCGGTGGAGCCGATTGTCATTAATGTGAATGACGAAAAGACCATCTCCGCCGCTTCCGAGGAGATCGCAGCGCGGCATGGCCGGCTCGACATTCTCGTGAACAATGCCGGCATCGTCGACGGCGCGGACGGTCCGCCGACGCTTGGAACTGTCGCTGCGGCCCGAAGGTTGATGGAGACGAATTTCCTCGGCAGCCTAGCCGTCACGCAGGCCATGCTGCCGCTGCTGCGCAAATCCGCGGCCGGTCGCATCGTCAATGTGTCCACGACGCTCGGCTCACTTCAGGTCAACGGCGATCCGACATCGCCCTATTACGAGGCGCGGCTGATCGGCTATAATGCCTCCAAGGCGGCGCTGAACATGCTGACGGTGCAGCTTGCAGCGGAACTCAAGGGCACGTCTATTGTCGTGAATTCGATTGCGCCGGGCTATGTCCAGACCGATCTCACCGGCGGCAATGGCTACATGACTCCGGAGGAAGGTGCGCGGCTGCCGGTGCAATATGCGCTGTTGGGCGATGGCGCCGTCTCCGGCCAGTTCGTCGCACCGGAGGGCCCCGTCGCCTGGTAATTGTGCCACGCCAGGGCCGGCTCTTGCCGACCCTACCAATCTCGGACGTCCGCCGACCTGGCCGCAACAAGTCTCGGACTTGCGCATTAACCGCAGCACGCTGGTGGAAAACACACCGATCGCACCAAGAGAAGAGGCCATGACCGAAATATCAGCTCCTGCCCTTTCGGAGGCGTTTGGCGCCGTCAGACCCGTCTGCGAACGCGCGCCTTTGCCGGAAAAGACTGTGCCGGAGCGGACGTCGCCACGCGGTCTGGAGCAGTTCATCACCGGACGAACGCTCCTCACCGGAGACAGTCTGGCGTGGAACGATCTCTTCGTCCAGATCTACACGCGGCAGCAAAATCAGGACGCTTTTCTGGTGCCGGCAGTTGCCGAGCCGCTGATCGTCTGGATCATGTCGGGCGAGGCGGTGGTCGAGGAACGCGATCTGGATGGAGACTGGTCGAGCGCTCATGTGAAGGTTGGCGATTTCTTCCTGACCCGCACGGACCGGCCCTACGAGATGCGATGGCGCGCCATGGGATCTGATCCGTTTAAGGTCATGCATCTCTATATGTCAGTCCCCCTGTTCGAGCGCGTAGCCTGCGACGTTCTCGGCTGCGTAGCAGCGCCAGCCCTGCGCGATATCTCCGGTGGGCGAGACCAGCAGCTGACCCACTTTCTGCAGCTCATCCATCATGAGCTTGTGTCGGAAGGCAAGGGTAGCCAACTCTATGTCGAGGGGATGGCGCAAAGCCTTGCCGTGCATCTGATCCGCAACTACGCCGCCGGCGCGAGTGAGGAGGGGCGGCAGGCCGCGCTGCCCGGCTACAAGCTGCGGCGTGCCATGGCGCATCTCGAGGAACATCTGGCCGAACCGTTTAACCTGGCGCAACTTGCGGCCACGACCGGAATGAGCGAGTTCCATTTCAGCCGCCTGTTCAAGAAAGCAACCGGCGTCTCACCCTCGCGCCATCTCATTCGCCAGCGGATCGCCAGGGCACAGCAGCTCCTGCAGGAAACGGATCTCAGCATTATCAGGGTCGGTATCGCGGTCGGTTATTCGAGCCCGAGCCATTTCGCCCAGGTATTCAAGCGCGAGACCGGCTTGCTTCCGAGGCAGTATCGCAAGCGCTGACCGCGTCGCTGCCCCGGTTTCACATCTCGGGCCGAGCCGGTGGAATGAGCATGCGCGACCTGTTATCCCATCGCCAGCAGGTGTGACCCTTCAGCTCTGTTCCGCCCCACCATCGATTGATGCCGCGGACCTTCACCATATCCGTTTCGCCGGCGAGTACGCTGCGGCCCAGAGCCGTCAATGCCAGCTGGCTGTCGCGAAAGGCGTCCAAGGCATCGACATCATCGGCGAAGTCGTCTTCGCCAAGTCGCCCGTTGAGGCCCTCGATGAGCGGAGCCGCGCCGGAGGCCAGGGAACTGAGCAGCGCAACGGTCTGCGGGAGCGCGATCAGCGGTGACGGAGATTGGGCGAAGACGCGCGCGATATCACCGACTCGGCGCGGCCTGGCGACGATACTCTCCAGAACCAGGTGCTCGCACGCGCCGAGGCCGGTATCGGCGCGCGGAAGATCGTCCAGCAACGCGTCCCACGCCTGATGCATGGCGGGAAAATGGGCCAGATCCTCAGGCGAAAGACTCAACCACGCCTCGGGCGACGGAGCGGCATAGGCGGACCAGATTGCTGTTGCGGCGGCCAAATGCGCGCCATCCGCTTCGACCGGTAGTGCCACGGAATCGGGCGGCGTGCCGGCATCCACATGGGCCCATCGCAACGGTCCATGCCGGAGATGGATCTTGCCGCCATCCAGCCTGGCGGCATAGGCCCTGGTCAGTAGCAGGGCCATGAGAAGCTGACTGTTAGGATCGGGGTCGACGTAGATCTCTGCGCGATCGGCGGCATCCAGGCGGGACAGGACGCAGGCCTCATCCAGCTTCGCGGCCTCGGATGCCAGGGGCGTACGGATCAGCCGGAGCGGCAAAGAGACGATCTGCGGCTGGGATGTAGAGCGTGAATGATGTGCCTTGAGATATCCGGCAGCGCTGTTATCGGAGGTCAGGCAAAGTAGATTTTGCATGCCTTCAGTTCCTTATCGTCGCAGTTCATTCCGCCCGCTTGCAGGTGCACAGCGGCCCGCCTCTTTGTCTCCCGTAGCTACGCATAACACCATCTCCTGGCGATCGCGAACTTTCGCGCAAGATCGCAACAGGCGGAGCAAGAGCGCGAGAGAAAGGGCCCGCCGTCCACCCCATCTTCCTCCCTGTCAACACGCAACCGCCGCCTGATCGGTGGCCAAGACAAGGAGTGAAGACGATGACTAACCTCAATGGAAAGATTGCACTCGTCACGGGCGCCTCGAGTGGCATCGGCGCCGCCACCGCCACTAAGCTGGCGGAGGCCGGAGCCAAGGTCGGCCTTGCCGCCCGCCGCACCGAAAAGCTCGATGATCTAAAGCAGCAGATCGAAGCCAAGGGTGGCCAGGCTCTCGTCCTGCAGATGGACGTGGTCGAACCGGCCTCTGTTGAAGCCGGCGTCAAGACGCTGATCGATACCCACGGTGCAATCGACATCCTCGTCAACAATGCAGGCCTGATGCCGCTCTCCGATATCGATCAGTTCAAGGTCAATGAGTGGCACCGGATGGTGGATGTGAATGTGAAGGGCCTGTTCAACACGACGGCCGCCGTCCTGCCGCAGATGATCAAGCAGCATTCAGGTCATGTCTTCAACATGTCCTCTATTGCCGGCCGCAAGATCTTCAAGGGGCTGTCGGTCTACTGCGCCACCAAACATGCAGTCGCAGCATTTTCGGATGGCCTGCGCATGGAGGTGGGGCCGAAGCACAATATCCGGGTTACCTGCGTTCAGCCGGGTGCTGTCGCAACCGAGCTCTACGATCACATCACCGATCCCGGCTACCGCCAGCAGATGGATGACCTCGCCGGCCAGATGACCTTCCTCAATGGTGAGGACATCGGCGACACCATCGTCTTTGCTGCCCAGGCCCCGGCGCATGTCGATGTTGCCGAGCTTTTCGTCCTGCCCGTGGAACAGGGTTGGTGATGCACCGCCCTTTTGGCCCCTGCCATTGCGCAGGGGTCCCGAAGGAGATCCAGATGCCCGAAGGAGATCGAGATGAAGGAACTACCCGCATCGCAGGTTTATCGCCTGCTTGAACCTGGCCCGATCGTGATGGTATCGACGCTCGACAACGGCAGGCCCAATGTCATGACCATGGGTTTCCACATGATGATTCAGCACGATCCGCCGCTCATCGGATGTGTGATCGGCCCGTGGGATCACAGCTATCAGGCGCTTCGTAACACCGGTGAATGCGTGATCGCCGTGCCCGGACTGGATCTGGCCGAAACCGTCGTCGATATCGGAAACTGCTCCGGCGCGGATGTCGACAAGTTCGAGAGATTTGGCCTTGAGACCAGGCCAGCGAAGCAGGTCTCAGCTCCGCTTCTCGAAGATTGCCTGGCCAACATCGAATGCGTGGTAATCGATGACAGGCTGCTCGATCCCTACAACCTCTTCATCCTTGAGGCGAAGAGAATCTGGCTCAACGAGAGCCGGACGGAACGGCGAACCCTGCACCATCGCGGGGATGGGACCTTCGCCGTCGACAACGGCACGCTCGACCTGAACCACCGTATGGTCAAGTGGCGTCACCTGCCGTGAGCACCGTGCGCCAGGCCGTTGCCTCATTTGAAACCACCATGGAAGGAATATCCGATGACGAACATCGCCAACAAGATCGTCCTTATCACCGGAGCGAGCAGCGGGATAGGCGAAGCGACCGCGCGCACTCTCGCCACTTCAGGCGCTGCCGTTGTGCTGGGGGCAAGACGAACGGATCGTCTCGAAAAGCTTGCCGAGGACATTACCGCTGCCGGGGGTAGGGCAATCTACAGAAGCCTTGATGTGACTTCTCGTGAGAGCGTCCGGTCGTTCGCGGATGCGGCAGTGCAGGAGTTCGGCCGGATCGACGTGATCATTAATAATGCCGGCATCATGCCGCTGTCACCCATGGCATCTCTGAAGGTGGACGAGTGGGACCGGATGATCGACGTCAACATTAAGGGGCGTCCTGCATGGCATTGCAGCGCTTCTGCCATTGATGAACAGGCAGGGATCCGGTCAGATCATCAATATCTCGTCGATCGGCGGCTTTGCCGTCTCGCCGACGGCCGCCGTTTACTGCGCCACCAAATATGCAGTTCGCGCGATCTCGGACGGGCTGCGCCAGGAGAACGACAAGCTCCGCGTCACCTGCATCTATCCAGGTGTGGTGGAATCTGAACTGGCCAACACGATCACCGATCCGGTGGCGGCGCAGGCCAACGAGAGTTATCGCCAGATCGCTTTGAAGCCCGAGGCGATAGCAGCGGCCATCATGCATGTCATAGACCAGCCTGACGAGGTGGACACGAGCGACATCGTCGTTCGACCGACGGCCAGTGCCTGAAACCCGGCACCTCATCCGGCTCTGCTGTGGTCCTGCAGCATCGCTCGCGTTGTGACGCACGCCGATGCGGGTCTACTCAGTCCCCGTGCGGCGTGGCGGACACGGTACTGCCGCAAGGTGAGGATATAGCCTTTGCCTGAGACGGCATCAGTTGATCGAGCGTCACCTGGCCAAATCGCTCCAGCAGCAGGCTTTCCGCCCGCCGCATCGTCTCCGCCAGCGCCGAATTGACGGCCTCTTCGATCTTGCATTCCGGATGCCTGCCACGCGAGCCGATGGCAAAGAGCGTTGGCCGCTCCAGGGCTTCATAGACGGCTAAGAGCGTGATCTCCTTAAGGGGCCGCGCAAGTTGCCAGCCGCCGCCGTGCCCCTTGCCCGACATGACGTGACCGGCGCGACGCAAACCCGCCATCGTCCTGCGGAATACCGCAGGGTTGGTACCCATACTTCGGGCCAGAACCTCCGATGTCAGCGGTTCCTTCACCTGCGCCATGTGCAATAGCACATGCAGCACGTCAGAAAGTCTCGTATCCCTGTTCATTGCCCGGCCTCGGTCCATGCGATCATCATCCTGCACATCATGTAGCACCACTTGATACAAGAAGCGAAAGCATGTTACGTATCCTCAACTGATACAGAAACCGGTTTGTCATGCGCAGCAATCCCAATCCATTCCTCAATCCGGCGGCCGTGAGCGACTACGTTCTTGAGACGCCGCGCAAGGTGCCAGGGCTTGCAGACCTTCACAAAATGGCAGCGCTGCTTCTTGCCGAACAGGCGCGGGGTCCTGCCGATATTCTCGTCGTGGGTGCCGGCGGCGGCCTGGAGATCCGGGCAATGGCGGAGATGCGACCGGACTGGCGATTTACCGGCGTCGATCCCTCGCCTGCCATGCTCGACATCGCTCGACAAACGACATCGATTTGCGCCGAGCGAACGCATCTTATTCACGGAACGGCGGTTGATGCACCCGC